>JAVBYA010000097.1 GCA_030824295.1 Bacteroidota bacterium | reverse complement strand
ACAGAATCCGTACACTCATCTTCTGGAGTCCCTGCAGATCGCATTGAGCGCTTCTGCCTCAATGAGGATACAGCCTCTCAGTGCGATGGAGGGATCATGATCATACAATTCTTGTTCATCGGCCTGCCGTACGCCGCGATCGCCGCAGTGGTGATCGGCACTTACTACCGCCTCACCCGCAAGGAATACACCGTCTCCTCACTCTCCTCGCAATTCCTGGAGAGCACATTCCTTAAATGGGGTTCAGTGCCATGGCATCTCGGGATCCTCACAATCTTCACTGGCCATCTGGTGCCGTTCCTGCTGCCGGACCTCTGGGCCGATCTCGTGAAGCATCGTACGGTCCTGATCGCCCTGGAAGCAGCCGGGTTCGCTGCCGGCGTGATGTGTGTGCTGGGACTGTCCGTGCTCATCCTTCGGCGCATCCTCACCGGCACGCTCCAATTGGTCACCAAGCCGCTCGATTTCGTTGTGTACGTCCTGCTATTGTCCCAAATTCTGCTGGGACTGGTGACCGCGTATTCGTACCGGTACGGTTCCGTCTGGGCGCCGGGGACCGTCTATGCGTATCTCTACAGTATCCTGCGGTTCAGCCCCGATATGACGTATGTGCAGGACATGCCGTTCGTCATTCAGACGCACATCGCCCTTGCATGGGTCATCCTCATGCTGATCCCCTTCACACGGCTCATCCATATGTTCAGTGTTCCATTGGAGTACCTTGTCCGTTTGCCGCAGAAAGTGGTCTGGACGAACGAAGTGCGATGGAACCGCCGTTCCGAACGGGCGCAGTATATGGAATCACGGCGCTATTTCTTCCGTGGCGTGGCCGGTGTGACCGGTGCCGCCGGACTCCTTTCGTTCGGTGTTCTGGAGAAATCCGGTCACTATTTTCAGGGGCAGACCCTCGATGATGCAAAGGAAGCGGCTTTGCTGGAGAAGCGATTGAAGAGGATGAAACTGACAACGGAGGAGAAAAGCTATGAACTGGAGCGATTGAAGAACGACGCGATCTTCATTGCGGATCTGAAGGAACTGCAGCGGGTAACGGGGAAATATTTCATCGATTATGAAATGCGTCCGGCGTTGGCCTTCCGTGATGCGAAAGGTCTTCCCAATCTCCTCTCTGCAAAATGCACGCATCTCGGTTGCACGGTGGGTAAGGATGTGGACGGACAGGGAAGGATCGTTTGCCCGTGCCATGTCTCCTATTTCGATATCGGCACCGGAGTTCCCCAGGCTGGTTCACCCACCGCCATCCCATTAGGACACATAGCATGGCATCTGCGGACAGCGGACGGAACGATCGTAGCACACGGTGCACCGGACGGGACGGTGGCAACAACGTCGTCCTATGATGCTGCAAAAAGTGATTCTTACAAGGTATTCATCATCAAATCTAAGGGAGTGACGGTCGCATGATCAGGAGAACCTTGACATCGGTCTGGGAATTCCTTGCGGAACGGTTCCCGGTGGCGAAGATGGACCTGCAACACATGGTCCAGGGCAAGACGGTGCCCGTTCACCGGATGAGTTGGGCATATTACCTCGGCGGCATCACATTGTTTCTTTTCATGATCCAGGTGGTGACCGGATTGATGCTGCTCTTCTATTACCAGCCGACAGTGAACGATGCCTACGAATCGGTGCAGTACATCACCGAAGAGGTCCCCGGCGGACACATCATCCGTAACCTGCACGCATGGTCCGCTTCGGCGATGATCTTTTTCGTGCTGGCTCATCTGGTGACCACCTTTGCGATGAAAGCATTCGCCAAACCGCGCGAAGTGACTTGGTTGGCAGGAATCGGTCTGCTGCTGATCACATTTGGATTCGGATTCTCCGGTTATCTGCTCCCGTGGAATCAGATCGCTGTGAATGCTACAAAGATCGGGCTGCAGTCCATCGAAGCAATGGGGCAGTACCTTCCTGCATCGATGGCGCACCTGCCGACGCAATTGAAAGAGATCATCCAGGGTGAGGCGAGTGTCGGCCAGGCAACGCTCAGCCGGTTCTTCGTGCTGCATGTTGTGGTGCTGCCGCTCATCTCCTTCGGACTGATCGGGATGCATCTCTTCAGTGTGCAGCTACACGGTATGAGCAATGGCGTCCCCGGTGAAGTGAAGACGACCGAGAAGTTCTTCCCGACGTTCGTCATCAAAGATTTCTCCACGTGGGGCGCGGTCTTCTTCATCATGTTCATCCTGGCGCTCACGCTGCCGTTTGATGCGTTCTTCTCCTTCCCGTTGATGGATCCATACAATGCGCGCGGCTCCACGCCGGACGGGATCAAACCCGAGTGGTACTTCTACATGGTCTATTATCCGTTAGAGATGCTGCCGTACTGGTTCGTGATGCTGGCGGTGAACGGCGGTATCGTCGTCCTGCTCCTCGCGCCATGGATCTTCCGGCAGACGTCCATCAAAACCCTGCGGACGCTCGCGATCGGTTTCGCGCTCTATTTCATCATCATCACGCTCTTCGGCGATGTGATCTATCACCTTGTGAAAGGAGGCGCGTGATGATGGGACGGATGATTATTGCTCTTGTATTCGCGGTGACAGCCCTTCAGGCATATCCGGAGTTCCAGAAATTCTCCCAGACGCATTCCCGCCGCACCGTGAACTGCGGTATGTGTCACGCCAGTCCGGAAGGACCGGACGGATTGTCGTTTGGGCAGGTGGGGAGCCTTGATTCCGTTCAAATGGATCTATTGAAGGAAGCACGCCGCGCACAGCGGCCGGGTATGGAGGTCTCCAACCCCATCCTGAATCCCTTCGGCAACAAGCTCGTGCAAGTGATGGGGGTCCGTCTGTTGGTAGACGCTAAAAAGGACCCGGCAATGCTTCACTATTATCTGAAGGATGCCGGGGATATGGACGGTGATGGTGTGACCGATGCACAGGAATTCCTGGACGGGACCAATCCCAACAACCGGCATCACGGTGATCCGCTGGCACTGTTGTTGACGAATGTTCAGCACCACTTTTTTGAGATCGTGATGATCCTGCTGGCGACCGCCGCCGGGATGTTCGGCTTGTCCAATCTGCTGTTGGCGTTCGCTGCCGGCGGGAAAAAACCGTAAGGAGGTCCGATGTCATCATTCCTTTCTCGCTGGGAACCGGAAAATGAGAAATTCTGGAAAGAGACCGGCTCAGCGATCGCCTGGAAGACGCTTTGGATCACCACGGTATCGCTCGTGCTGTCGTTCGCGACCTGGTTCGTGATGAGTGCAGTGGTAGTCCGACTTCCTGGCATCGGCTTCCAGTTCTCCACACAACAACTTTTCTGGCTTGCAGCGATGCCCGGTCTCGCCGGCGGATCGCTCCGTATCATCCACACATTCCTTATCCCACTGTATGGCAGCCGGTTAGTGATCACAGTAACGATCCTGCTGAAACTGATCCCGGTGATCGGTCTCGCCTTCGCCGTGATGGATCCTTCTACACCGTTCTGGATGTTCATGTTGCTCGCATTTGCCTTCGGATTCGGAGGCGGTGATTTTTCCTCCTATATGCCGAGTACCAGTCTGTTCTTTCCAAAGAAGAAACAGGGGACCGCACTGGCGATCCAAGCGGGGATTGGGAATTTCGGCGTCAGTCTGACCCAATTCATCACTCCCTGGATCATCACCATGCCGCTATTTGGTATTTTGGCCGGTGATCCGCAGTTGTTCTCCAAAGGGACGATCTCGACACATATCTGGCTGCAGAATGCAGCCCTTTGGTACCTGCCGTTTCTGCTGATATTCGGTGTCGCAGCATGGATGATGATCAGGAGTATCCCGATCCGTGCATCGTTCAAAGAACAACTGGACATCTTCAGCGATAAACATACCTGGCTGATGACGTCTCTCTATATGATGACATTCGGATCTTTTTCCGGATTCTCTGCTGCCTTTCCATTGATGATCCGAGAGATCTTTGGCGGTGTGGAGAATGCACCGGATCCGCTCACGTATGCATTCCTTGGACCGCTCATCGGTTCCGCTGTACGGGTCATGATGGGGCCACTGACGGACCGATATGGCGGTGCGGTATGGACGATGATCTCAGGAATCGGATTACTGGTCTGCTCGATCGGTGTAACACTCTATACGCAACCGGCGAGTGCGAAGGACTTTACTCCGTTCCTCTGGATGATGCTGTGCATCTTCTTCTTTTCCGGGATCGGCAATGCCTCCACGTTCCGACAGATACCGATGATCTTCCCTCCACGTCAGGCCGGAGGCGTGATCGGCTGGACCGCTGCAGTGGCCGCGTACGGTCCATTCATTTTTTCCATGCTGATCGGATTCGTGATCACTGCGTTCGGAGGACCGAACCTATTCTTCTACGGGATCGCCGTTTTCTATCTTGTGAACATTATGATCAATTGGAATTTCTACTTGCGTCGAGGAGCGGAAAAGCCATGCTGAACGGGAGTTTCGCGCCATGACGCCGCGACAATCGTACATTGCGCTCACCTTAAATACTCTGGCGTTCACGGTCTGCTTTGCCGTCTGGACCATGAACGGAGTACTGGTCACCTTCTTAGTGGACCAGGGGACCTTCACCTGGGATAAATCACAGATCGGTTGGCTGATTGGTATCCCAGTCCTGACCGGATCCATCATGCGATTGCCGGTGGGAGTGCTGACAGATAAATATGGCGGGAAGCCGGTATACGCGTTGCTGATGTTCATCGCCGCCATTCCGACATATCTGCTGAGCTATGCCACCACCTATGAACATTTCCTGTGGGGAAGCCTGGGATTTGGACTCTCCGGAGCATCCTTCGCTGTGGGCATTGCCTATACTTCGGTCTGGTTCAGCAAAGAGAAACAGGGGACTGCGTTGGGGATCTTCGGTGCCGGGAATGCCGGGTCGGCGCTGACGAGTCTTGCGGCACCCTGGCTGCTGAAATCGGTCACCAACGGCGGGGAGGATCCTGAAGCATGGCGAGTGGTACCGCAGATCTATGCAGCGATCCTGTTCACCATGGCAGTGGTGTTCACGTTGGTGACAACGAATAAAAAAGCAGCACATACCGCCGGTCAGTCATTGAAGCAGCGGTTGGCACCATTGAAATATGTTCGTGTCTGGCGGTTTGGGCTCTATTATTTTATCGTATTTGGCGGTTTCGTTGCTCTGGCGCAATGGCTCATACCGTATTATGTGAGTGCATACGGGATGTCTGTTGCAATGGCGGGACTGATGGCGAGTATCTTCAGCTTCCCTTCCGGTGTGATACGCGCGCTCGGCGGATATTTATCAGATAAGTTTGGAGCGCGTGCAGTGATGTACTGGGTTTTTGGATGGTGTCTCATCTGTTTCGTATTGCTCTGTATACCGAGAATGGAAATTGAGTCGCCGGGACAAGGGGTGATCGCGGATCGTGTCGGAGTGGTCAAGACCATCGCGCCCGGTCTGATTACTGTGGGAGCAAAGGACTATTCTTACAAGCCGCGACCTGCGATGACGTCCCATGATCACGAAACTCTTGTTTGGCCGACGTTCACCTTTTGGCAGCAGCCGGTCGTTGCCGTCGGTGATACGATTGTGAAAAAGCAATTACTAGCCAAAGGGATCACGCACATCTACTTCCAGGCGAATGTATGGATCTTCACCATCCTTGTGTTCATCGTCGGCATCGCTATGGGGATCGGCAAAGCGGCAGTATACAAATACATTCCGGAGTATTTTCCCAACGAGGTCGGCGTAGTCGGCGGAATTGTTGGTGTGATCGGCGGATTGGGAGGTTTTGTCTGTCCGATCATCTTCGGATATTTGTTGAAATCGACCGGTATTTGGACCACGGCATGGATGTTCTTCTTCGTCGTCACAATCGTTTGTCATCTCTGGCTCCATTGGACGGTGCGGAGGCTCATGCGCGAGCATGCACCGCAGCTCTCGCGGCAGATCGATGACCGTCGGCCGCCGGAGGAAATGGCGGAAGAGATTCCCATACGAGTGTAGCATCAGTCATCAAACATATCAAAAGGAACGTACAATGGATACAACGGAAGTTTCACAAAAAATGATCAACGATATCGTCGTTCATGATTACCGTACGGCGGCGGTATTCGAGAAATACTCGCTCGATTTTTGCTGCAACGGAGGGGTGACCATCGAAGCGGCATGTCGTCAGAAAGGGATTGACCCGGCACCGGTCATCGATGAATTAGGTTCACTATTCTCGGCGGCAGATCCGTCCACCGATGCAGCTGCTACACTGGAACTGGATGCACTCATCGATCATATCGTTATGGTGCACCATGCCTACGTATCCCGAATGATACCGGTAATCTACGCACACACGCAAAAGGTGGCCAGTGTGCATGGTCTCAGACATCCTGAAGTGGTGAAGATCGCCGAGCATTTCTCTGCTGTTGCGGAAGAATTAATGCAGCACATGAAGAAGGAAGAGATGATCCTCTTCCCGTACATCCGACGGCTGGTCGCGGCGAAACGGTCAAAGACGCCGATGGCCCCGTCACCGTTCGGTTCCATATCGAATCCGATCGCAATGATGGAGCGCGAGCATGCGAATGCCGGTGACGGACTGTATCAGATCAGGGACCTGAGCAGCAATTATCTGCCGCCGGCCGATGCCTGTACCACTTATCAGGTGTCATTCAGGGAATTAGAGGAATTTGAACGTGACTTGCACCGGCATGTTCATTTGGAGAATAATATCCTGTTCCCGGCTGCGGTCGAATTGGAGCAATCGTTACAGTAACATGCTGGTTCCATCACCCACAAAGCGAACGCCGGCAGAGATGCCGGCGTTCGTGTTTCCAACAGTATGGAGGCCCGTCTCAGATATCCATCGCCACCGCGATGCGGCTCACGTTGCCGAGGATGCCGTAGGCGTTGTAACTGTAATCAAGCCGGAGGGACTTCAGCACAAGGCCGCCGCCGAACGTGAAACCGGTCAGCCGGGAAGTGGAACTCACCTTCAGTTCCTTGCGGCGCTCGTTGTTGTAGCCGAAACGGAAGCGGAGCGCTTTGCTGAGGGTGAACTCGCCGCCGACGGTGAAA
>JAVBYA010000190.1 GCA_030824295.1 Bacteroidota bacterium | reverse complement strand
GGCGGTATCCTGGTGCTGCTGCTGTTCGGTGTGATGCTCACCACCAACACGGTCAGCATCGATATCCGTTCCGGTTCGCTCAACGTGCTTCCGGCAGTGAGCGTGGTAGCAGCCGTGGCAGGGATGCTCGGCGGTATCTTTTATACGAGCGACTGGTTCGTCAATTCACAGCTGACACCGCTGACGGCAGAGACCACGTCGAAAGAGATCGGTGCAGCACTCATCACCACGCACGTGCTGCCGTTCGAGATCGCCTCGGTGATCCTGCTGGTAGCGATCGTCGGTGCGGCCATGATGGCGCGCAGGGAACGTACCAGCAATTGAAGTCTGATACTCTTGCGATCTGATATTTTGGAATATCTTTTTTAACCTGTTACCCTTATGACTATCACACTGACCCATTTTCTTCTCATCAGCGCGGTGCTCTTCACGCTGGGGCTCTACGCGGTGCTCACGCGCCGCAATGCGATCATGGTCCTGATGGGGGTCGAGCTCATCCTGAACTCGGCGAACATCAACTTCCTTGCCTTCTCACGGTTCGGCGGGATGGACATCGAAGGACAGATGGCGGCGATCTTCGTCATCATCCTCGCTGCGGCCGAAGCGGCCATCGCTCTGGCCATCGTGCTGAACATCTACAAACGTTTCAATACCGTCAATGTTGACGAAATCTCATTCTTAAAAGACTAATGATACCCGAACTCAATATCGCTCTGGCGATCCTCTTCATCCCGCTGATCAGCTTCCTGGTGCTGATCTTCTTCGGTAAACGGTTCATGGAACGGGCCGGTCTGGTCGGCGCAACATTCCTCGGAATCGATCTCGCGCTTGCGATCTATATCCTGGTGGCGCGTCTGTCCTCCGGCGAAGTATGGGACTTCACGTTCACCTGGATCGACTTCCACACCGTGGTGAACAATGTGCCGCTCCGTCTGGATATCGGCATCATGGTGGATAATCTCACGGCCGTGATGCTGATCGTTGTGACGCTCATCAGTTTCCTGGTCCATCTCTTCTCCCTCGCGTATATGAAGGGGGATGTCCGCTTCTCGCGCTACTATGCGAATCTCGGGATCTTCACCTTCTCCATGCTCGGCATCGTGCTGACGAACAATTATCTGCTGATGTACGTGTTCTGGGAACTGGTCGGTCTGAGCTCCTATCTGCTCATCGGTCACTGGTACGAGAAGAAGTCCGCATCGGATGCAGCGAAGAAAGCATTCGTCGTGAACAGAGTGGGGGACCTCGGCTTCTTCGTCGGTATCATGATCGTCTGGATGCAGTATTCCACCTTGACCTACACCGGATTGTTCTCCGCCATCGGCAGCGGCGTCATCCCGTTCGATTCCTCGGCGTGGCTGACGGCGGCCGGTCTGCTCATCTTCTGCGGTGCGGTCGGCAAGTCCGCTCAGTTCCCGCTGCATGTCTGGCTGCCTGATGCTATGGAAGGTCCCACACCGGTGAGCGCCTTGATCCACGCAGCGACGATGGTCGCCGCCGGCGTCTATCTGGTGGCCCGCACGTTCCCGATGCTGACGGCCGATGCGCTGATGGTGATCGCCTATTTCGGCGCGGTCACGGCGTTCATCGCCGCGACCATCGCCATCGTGCAGAACGATATCAAGAAGATCCTCGCATATTCCACCGTCAGTCAGCTCGGCTATATGGTGATGGGACTCGGCGTCGGTGCCTATACGGCCGGCGTGATGCATCTGGTCACACACGCTGCATTCAAGGCCGGACTCTTCCTCGCTTCCGGTTCGGTCATCTACGCCATGCATCATGCGCTGCATCATCTTCATGACCACCATACGGATGCACAGGATGTGCGTCATATGGGAGGACTCAAGTCCAAGATGCCGGTCACGTTCTGGACGATGACCATCTTTACACTCGCCATCTCCGGCGTGCCGCTCACGTCAGGATTCCTCAGCAAAGATGAGATCCTGGCCGGAACGCTCGCGTATTCACATTTCACCGGTCACACCATCATCCCGATCATCGGATTCCTGGTGGCAGGTCTCACAGCATTCTACATGTTCCGCATGCTCATCCTCACCTTCATGGGAGAGCACAAGGTCGCAGAACGGTTCGAGCATATCCATGAATCGCCCCGCGTGATGATCGTTCCGCTGATGGTCCTGGCGGCACTCTCGTTCTTCATCTTCTTCTCCCTGAATCCTATCAATGCTTCGCACGGCTGGTTCTTCGAGAAGATGTCCTATCCGACGGTCGCAGTTCCGGAAGCACTCGCTTCCACACCGACGGCGGAATTCGTCGAAGAGATCCATCATCAGCATTCACTCGCCATGATCCTGTCGGTCAGCGTCTCCGGACTCGGCATCCTCTTCGCGTTCGTGATGTATTTCTGGAAGCGGGTCTCGGCGGATTCGTTCGAGCAGGCGCTCAAACCGGTCCATACATTCCTCTATCGAAAATGGTACTTCGATGAATTGTACGATGCCACCGCGGTCGCAGGCACGCTCGGTATCGCCCGGCTGCTGGCATGGTTCGACGGTGCGGTCATCGACGGGATCGTGAACGGTGCGGCCTGGGTGACAAAGATGGTCGCTGTCATGAGTTCGAAATTCGATTCATTGGTGGTGGACGGTGCGGTGAACTTCACGGCGTTCTTTGCCGGGATGCTCGGCCAGACGGTCCAGAAAGTGCAGACGGGGAAAGTGCAGACCTACATGATCTTCGCCATCATCGGTCTCATGCTGCTGCTGGCGCTCTATGTTTAACACAGGAAATGTCGTTTCGATCATTCATTCTTTAATCAGATAACCCTTATGGAACTCAACATACTCAACATCGGCGTCCTCACCTGGCTGACCTTCCTTCCCGTACTGGGAATGATCATCGTCCTGCTCATCCCGAAAGAACAAAAGACCGCTATGCGATGGACATCGCTGGCCTTCACGCTGGCGCAGGTCGTGCTGGCGTGCATGGTCTTCGCGAAGTTCGACCGCACACTGGCGGGGGTGAATTCAGCGGACACCATGCAGTTCAAGGAGCTGTTCAACTGGATCAACGTGAAGAGCACCGGATGGTTCGGATCGATCAAGATCGACTACTTCCTGGGGATCGACGGCATCAGTATGCCGATGGTCTTCTTGACGGCGCTCATCTCCTGCATCGCGGTGATCTCCTCCTGGAACATCGAGAAATCGGTGAAGGGCTACTTCGCACTGCTGCTCCTGCTGGATACCGGTATGATGGGTGTGTTCGTGTCGCTCGATTTCTTCCTGTTCTACATCTTCTGGGAAGTGATGCTGTTGCCGATGTATTTCCTGATCGGCGTCTGGGGCGGTCCGCGGCGCGAATATGCGGCCATCAAGTTCTTCCTCTATACATTGCTCGGCTCCGTCCTGCTGTTGCTGGCGATGCTGGCGCTCTATTTCAGTGTGTCGGTGATCGATCCTGCAACAGGGGAGAAGATCCACACCTTCAACATGCTGGCGATGATGGACCCGGCGAATTATGATGCCGGCTCGATCCTTTCCGGTGTATCGACCTATTGGCGGTACATGGCGTATATCGCCATCTTCATCGGATTCGCTATCAAAGTCCCGATCTTCCCGTTCCATACCTGGCTGCCGGACGCGCACGTGGAAGCGCCGACCGCCATCAGCGTCATCCTTGCCGGTGTGCTGCTGAAGATGGGCACCTACGGACTGATGCGCATCGCGTTCCCAATCTTCCCTGATGCGGCGATGCACTACCTGTATCCGCTCGCATTCCTTGGATTCGTGAACATCATCTACGGTGCACTGTGCGCCATGGCGCAGAAGGATTTCAAGAAACTCATCGCCTATTCCTCCGTCAGTCACATGGGTATCGTCATCCTCGGCATGGCGGCCATGAACACGCAGGGAATGCTCGGCGGCATGCTCCAGATGTTCAACCACGGCACCATCACGGCGATGCTCTTCCTTATCGTCGGTGTGATCTATGACCGTGCGCATACGCGCGGACTGGACGATTTCGGCGGACTGATGAACAAGATGCCGAAGTATTCCGGTATCATGGTCGTGGCGTTCTTCGCCGCCATCGGACTTCCCGGTCTGAGCGGATTCATCTCTGAAGCGTTCTCGTTCCTCGGTGCGTTCCAGACGTTCCGCTGGCTGACCGTCGCGTCCGCCTTTGGTATCGTGCTGACCGCCGGCTATATGCTCTGGACCCTGCAGCGCGTCTTCCTCGGCACGCTGCCGGAGAAGTGGAACGACCTGACCGACATCAACGGCCGTGAACTGACCATGCTCATCCCGCTCGCCATCATCACCATCGTACTCGGCATCTATCCGACGCTGATGCTGGATGTGATGAACGTTTCGGCGAACACGCTGGTCGATCTCGTCCGGAACAGCGCAACGGCCGTGACCGGGAACTGATCCGTCGGTCCGTTTTCCTCATTCGTATTAACTATCGATTGCCATGCTAGAGACTATCATACAAAATCTTTCGACCATCCTGCCGGAAGTGATCGTGACAGTGACGCTCTGCGTCGTGCTCCTCGTCCATCTCTTCGACCGGAAGAACATCCAGATGATGACGCTGCTCACCGTGGCAGGACTGCTCGGCGCGTTCTACGTCCTGACCGGCACGATCGGCACGAACACCACAGCGTTCAGCGGCATGCTGAGCGTGGATCCGTTCGCGAACTTCTTCAAGATCGTCATCGTGCTCGCCACCATCGTCGTCGCGCTCATGTCCCGCACATCGGATGAGGTGAACGCGGAACGGTCGACCATCGGCGAATACTACTTCCTGCTCCTCTCCATGGCGCTTGGAATGATGTTCATGGTCGGCGCCTCCAACCTTTTGATGATGTATCTGACCCTCGAGATGAGTTCGCTCTCCTCGTATGTCGCATCCGGTTTCACGCGCAAAGCAAAGGATTCCTCTGAAGCGTCCCTGAAGTATCTGATCTACGGCGCGTTCTCCTCCGGTGTGATGCTCTACGGTATCTCCATCATCTACGGATTGACCGGAACGCTGGATATCACCGCCATCAACAGTGTGCTGGCGCAGGGGAGTTCGAGTCCGCTGGCGCTGATCGTCGCCACCACCTTCATCCTGGTAGGTTTCGGCTATAAGATCTCGGCGGTTCCGTTCCATTTCTGGACCCCGGACGTGTATGAAGGGGCGCCGACCGCGATCACCGCATTCCTTTCCGTCGCTTCCAAAGCGGCCGGCTTCGCGATGATGATGCGTGCGTTCAAAGTGATGTTCATCGATCCGGCGGCGACCGGACTGCCGGACGGCAGCTGGGCGATGCTGAGCGGCGTGCATCTGCAGCATGCGCTCATGGTGCTTTCCGTGCTGACCATGACGCTCGGGAACCTGGTGGCGCTGTGGCAGGACAATGTGAAGCGTATGCTGGCGTATTCCAGCATCGCGCAGGCGGGATATATGCTTCTTGGTCTCGTCGTGCTGGGCAACGACGGATTCTCGGCGGTGATGATCTACTTCGTGGTGTATCTCTTTATGAACCTCGGCGCTTTCTACGCTGTGATGCTCGTTGCCAACACGCTCAAGAGCGAGCATGTGGACCATTACAAAGGACTCGGGAAACGCGCGCCGCTGCTCTCCGTTGCGCTGGCCATCTTCCTGGTCTCGCTGACCGGATTGCCGCCGACCGCCGGTTTCATCGGCAAGTGGATGATCTTCCTTTCGCTCATCAACGCGAAGATGATCGGCATCGCCATCGTTGGCGTGCTCAACAGTGTTGTCTCGCTCTATTATTATGTACGCATCATCAGGAACATGTTCCTGCGCGAGGCAGAATCCGGTGAGACCGCACCGCTGCAGTTCAGTTTCGATCAGAAGATGCTGCTCCTCTTCCTGCTCATCCCCACACTCTATTTCGGACTCTTCTTCGACCAGCTTGTGCAGTTCGCGCAGATGTCGGTGCAGATGTTCGGAGTGCGGTAAGGCAATCCTCCAACAGGACTTCCGAAGTCTTCATGTCTTCGGAAGTCCTGTTGTTTCTGCTTCATCAAATCTTCCCCTGCGTTGTCGCTACCCTCGCTGAATCGTAGAAACTCATCGATATCCTTGAAGTTCTTCATCACTGATTCGGTTGAAACAATACCCGTTGTTCGAAGACCAAGATAGTCCTGATAACTGGAGTATTTCCACTCTTCATTCGATAGCACAAGATGTGCTTTTACGGGATTGTTATGGATGTATCGAGTGAGGGTCAACAGATATTCAACGGTATTGACTTGTTTTCCCTGGAACTGTCCTTGGAATAGATGACCTACTTTGTCGTACCGTTTGTTGATCGCTTTTGTATACGCAATGGACAGATTCTTCATCTTTAATGAAAGGTCGACCTTTCCGCGGATCTCTATCAGCAGATGATAGTGATTCTCCATCAAACAATAGGCAAGGATGGCAACAGATTCCGGTTCCAAATACTTTTGCATGAGCCGGAGGAAGTACCGATAATTCTCTTCTTCATAGAAGATCGGTTCTTTGTGGTTACCGCGGTTATACAGGTGATAGATGCAGTTCAGCTGGAAAGGAACGTATCGGCGTGGCATGGGTTTTCTTCAAAGATAAGAAAACCACGGATCGGGGATGGGATGAAACGATTGCTGAATGGGGTTGCACCCGGAGGCAATCTTCGGAATATCGAGGAGGCAGCGCTGTAGAATTCCGAAGATGGCCGCCGCCGCGCTATTTCTTCTTCTTGTTCTTCCGCTCCACCCGCTCCACGATCAATCGGATCCCCTCCAGCACCAGCGCCGGTTCATGCTTGTTGATCACCTTGGACTGTTTCTTCATCGCTTCGGAGAAGCCGCCCGTCGCCACAACGGTCGGATAATCATCCAGTTCCTTCGAGATGCGGCGGATCATCGTCTCCATGGAGTCGAGTGCCCCGTAGAGAATGCCCGCCTGCATGCTCTCCACCGTATTCTTGCCGATCACATGGTCGGGGAAGCGGAGATCGATCTTGGGCAGTTTTGCGGCCCGCCGATGCAGTTCTCCCGCAGCCGTTTCGATGCCGGCAGTG
>JAVBYA010000317.1 GCA_030824295.1 Bacteroidota bacterium | reverse complement strand
GCCGGTGGTAGTTCATGTCGACGATGGTCTGACTTCCATCACTGGCAGACCGCTGGTACCGCACGGTCCCATTGTTGATGAACGTCGGCGGGAAATTCGTTGTGGAGGTCTCCACCTTGTAAACACCATTGGTCATGAGGTTCACAACACAGGTATCGGACGAGATCCAGACGTTGTTCGTGGTGCTCATCAGTAATATTCCGCCCGCTTTCACATTCACAGTATCCGGATTGAAGAACCCAGCAGAGATCGTGTTCACCGTGAGTTGTCCGCCCGACTCGACATCGACCGCATCGAAATTGAGCATGTTGCTGGAAGTGGTCGTGACGTTCACCGTACCGGAGATGATCAACCGTCCGATCCGTTTCGTATCCGTACCGGTATTATTAGCGCGGCGGATATGCGTTGCTCCTCCGACCAACGTGAATGTACCCCCGGCAGAGACTTTGATATCCGGCGATGCACCGCCGGTGCCGTCGAACAGGCGTCCCTGGATATCATCCGTCGATCCGAGTTCAAAAGTGCCGGCAAGGACCTCCAGCGATGTGCCAAGATTAAGAATGACATTCGTGGCGGGGGTCGTCACCTTTCCGCCGGTCTTATTCACCTGCATTTCCATGAAGGTCGTCTGCTGTCCGCTCGTATTGGAAGAGAGACCGGAGATCGTCTGCACTGCAGTACCGCCGAAGCGGAGTTTAGCGCCGGTCGCCCAGGAAGAGAAGACGCCGATGGCACCAGTCACCGTCACGGTCGGTGCCGAGGTATATCCAGAACCGCCGTTCGTTACTACGTACCCGGTCACAACGCCGCCGGAGACCGTTGCGGTCACTTCCGCACCGGTTCCGCCGCCTCCGGACAAGGTTACGGTCGGAGCCGCAGCATACCCGGTTCCGCCGGCAGTGACACTGACCGATGTGACAGCGTCCCCGGTGATAACCGCTGTTGCCGTTGCGGCCGTTCCGTTCGTATTGGCGAAATTGCCATACACGGTCAACATGCTGGAAGAAGAGGCCATCGAGAGTTTGGACAAGACATCACCGAACGAGATGGCATTGCACTCCGCAGTCCCGCCGTCCACTGTTACCGTGTGTCCTGCCGAGATGATCACATCATTGGCGGAGGTCGGAACGACACCGCCGGTCCAAGTGGTCCCTTCGCTCCAGTTGCCGGAAGCGGCGGACGTGATCTGTGCCGAACCGAACTGTGCGGCCAGGATCAGGATGCTAACCAATCGTAGAATGGATCTCATGGAACTCTCCTCAGTTATTATAGAACGCTCTTATAGTTATTGAACTTCTTCTGTCGTTGTCCGAAATCCTAAATGAACCGTCATGAACTCGAGCACCGCTCCGGTGATCGCTTTCGCAGTGGAGGCACTCTGTTGCGGTTGCCGCAGTTCGGGGTTCAATTCGAACTGGACACCCACGATACCGTCCGGATCCTCTACAGCATGGCGGTAGAGAGTGTAGCCCCCGCTATAGAACCGATGCGATTCGGGCGAAGGATCGCTTGGACTCGGCGTGGAACGGATCCCGAGCCGGTCGAACATCGCGCCGAAACTCATCGGACCGCGGACAAGTTCTGCATGGGTCATCGGTCCGCGCGCGGTGAGCCATTGCAGCGAACTTTTCTCCACCAGCACCGGTCCATTCAGCTCCGCATCGGAGAGTGCCAGATCGTCCGATTCCAGACGATAACCGATCTCGATCCTTCCTTCCGGGTGTTTCTGACCATGCATATCGATGAACAGGACCGGTGTACCGGTTCTGCGGATTCGGTCGCACACTGAATCGATGAACGCGTGGTATTCCGTCCATGCCCGCAATGCCGTCTCGTCCCCTTGCGCCGCTTCGAATTCCTCCCGGTTCACATCCAATTTCTTCCTGCGAAGATGCAGGAAGACCACATGCGGTGACTTCCCCGTCCGCTGCACGAATTCGGTGATCATGCGACGCGTGATCTCCTGCGTACCATTATCCCGCGCTGAAACACCGAACGTCCGGTCCGGCAGGATGTCCGGTGTCAGATCTCCGTCGTGTGGAACAGCGATCACCACCGGTAGTTCACCGGCAATATACTCCACGAACCGATGACTCCCCCATTCCGGCATAGACGGAACGGGGTTGTCGGTTTGCGCAATGGAGAATTCTGCAGCAAGCGCAACGGAGAGGAATACGGCCACTCCCACTCGCAGTGTTGTACGGATCGACAATATGACCAGGATGGCCCGCATCATTATTTGAGCAGCAGCATCCGTTTCACTTCATTCCGCTGACCGGAGCGGAGCACGTAGAAATAACTCCCGCTGGTGAGACGCGATGCATCGAAGGTGATCGTATATTTCTGATTCGGAACGGTGATGCCGTTGAAGAGAGTCGCCACTTCAGTTCCGATGATGTCATAGACCTTCACCGACGTCACTACCGATGTCTGCACTGCGAATGTGAACGAGGTTGTCGGATTGAACGGGTTCGGGAAATTCTGGGACAGAGAGTATTCTTCCGGAGCCATTGCCGCGAACACTTCCACTGCATTGCTGTAGGAACCTCTGCCGTCACGATCGATCTGCTTCAGGCGGTACTGCACCGCACCGGATGCTGCTGCATCCGTGTATGCATACGAATGCTGCGCATTGCTTGTGCCATGCCCTTCCACGTATGCGATCGCCCTCCACGTCCCTTTCGTATTCCGTTCTACGGAGAATCCGCTGTTGTTCACTTCGGATGCTGTTTTCCACTGGAGAAGAACGGACGAACCGACGGGCTGTGCGGTAAAGGAGACGAGTTCTACCGGAAGCGGCGTGTTCTCATCCGTTACCGTCCATTGTGAGAATGCTGTCGCGGAGACAGTGATTGTGCGCGGATCCGAACCGGAGACATCAACGGAAGCGCCGACATTTTCCCATGAGGAACCGTTATACCGAAGCACCTGCGCTTTGTTCGCTCCGCTGAACGACTTGGAATTATCGTCGGATGAGACCCAGGTGAAGGTCACATTGCGGCCGCTGGTCGGCGGGTTGTCCGACGTGATGGTCCACTTCCGGGCGATGCTCTGTCCGCCGGAGGTGACGATCCCGCCGGCACCGCTGACGCGAGTGACCGCGACATTCCCCAGATCGTCCGCGCCGCTCGCCAGAGAGACTCCGATCCCGCCGATCGTGGATGCTCCTGTACCGACCGCTGCAGATGCTGCCAATGTTCCGATCACATAGCGTCCGGCCGCTTCACCGGTCATCGATCCCGTCGCTGCCAGCGTGAGCGTGTTGCCATTGGTCGTGACAGAACCGGCGCTGCCGCCGAAGGTGAAGACGCCGTTGACGGTGGCGTTCGCACCTAATGTCATTCCCTGTGAACCAATGATCTCAAGATTGTTCAGTACCGAAGCAGATGCCGGCAGTTCCGGACCGGTAGTGACATTCGATGCTGTACTGGTGTAGCGCAGATTCACCGTAGTTCCGAATGATGGTGCATTCGTGATCGTACCGGTGGCGCGGGAAATGGTTGCGCCATTGGCAAGCGCCAGCGTCAAATCGGCGTCACTGAGATCAAAGGAACCGCTGGTGAGACGGATAGTTCCATTGAGATTCACGGTCTGTGCGGAAGCCGCAGCGATTGCGAACTTTGCACTATTGTTCACTTCGATGCTGTCGGAAACGGTCCTGGTTGCCGTAACGGTCCACGTTTTCATACCGGAGCCGTCACCGGCGAAGCTCAATTCGAGACGGTGATAATCCATATCAAGGATGGTCTGACTGCCGTCCGTAGCGGAACGGGAGTACCGAACGGTTCCATTATTCGTGAATGCCGGAGGGAGCGATGTCGTTGCGGATTTCGTATCGAAGGTTCCGCCTGGATTCACCACGACTGTTGTTGTGGTCGTCCCGTTCGCGTACCATACATTGGTCGTTGTCGTGTTCTCCAATGTACCGCCGCTCTTCACCGTGATCGTTCCCGGATTGAACAGGTTCGCGTTCCATCCTGTGAGGATACGGAGCATTCCGCCGTTCTCGATGGAGACACCGGAGAAATTGAGGAAGTTTGTACTGGTGGTGGTCAATTCTACAGTACCGTAAATTGTCATCACGCCGATCTTCTTGGTTTCTTCTGTCGTGTTCGATGCACGCCGAATGTGGGAACCCCCTCCGACCATGATCAATGAACCGGTGCTCTGCACCGTGATGGTTGCTGAAGAGGCGGTCCCGCTGAATGTTCTCGATTCGATATCATCGGTCGATGCCAGTTCGAATGTTCCATTCACGATCTCAAGACTGGTTCCGATCCCCAAACGCATATTCGTCCCCCCGGTGGTCACTTTGCCGGAGGATTTGTCCACAATCATCTCTTCGAACGACGTGGAGAACGCCGACGTGCTGAACCCGCTGATGGTTTGAGTGGCACTCGAACCGGTGAATTTCACTTTTGCACCGGCAGTCCACGAAGAAAATACGGTATGCGAGGTGGAGAAGAGAGTGAAATTGCCGTAGATGCTCAGGACACTGCCGCTTCCCATCGCTAATTTCGACGTTGCAGCGCCAAACGTAATATTCGCACACTGAGCATTGTTATCATCGACCGTCACCGTATGTCCCGACGCGATGATGACGTTGTCCGTCGATGTCGGCACAACGCTGCCGACCCACGTTCCTTCATCACTCCAGTCGCCGCTCCCGGCGGATGTGATCTGTGCACTGCCCCATTGCAGTCCGAGCACCAGCAGGATCAAAAACTGTATCGATCGTTTCATAGCGACCTCCCCTTTGATTGTAGATGGTAATTGTTAGAAAGTATGTTCATTTGCTTCAGAATTCGATCTGCCATTCCAGCATAAAGCTGTTCACCGATACCCTGTCTTCGGATGATGTGATCTGACCTCCGCCGTCCCGGTCCTTGTCGTCCGCATTGGGAATGGCGCGGGCGAACCGGAATTGGAATGCCGAGTTGTTCGTCACAGTATAGTAGAACCGAAGAGAGACCTCGTCGTCCATGGAATTATATCCGTCGTTATCGACGTACTCGTTCACAGCGATGTACTGAAGCTGCACGCGCAGTTTGGGCAGCATCGTCGGTATCACATAAAGACGTGTATACCAGATACGGCTCCCTTCCAGGTTCTGATTGTTGCGTGGATAGTCCCCGCCGACATCGCCGTTCACATAGCCCACACGGCTCCCCCAGAAGAAGTTCGGGTACGGCGGACTGAACTGTTCGATCTCCTTCGTGGATGCATCATCCCCCTGATAGGCAGCATATCGAGTTTCTACTTTAATGGAGCGGAACGGTCCTAACCCCCAGCGATAACCGATCCCTCCCATATATCCCATGCCGGCTTTTTCCGGTAATCCCGGCGCTTGATTGAAGAGCTGATACGCACCTTCGGCAAAGTACTCAAGATCCTTGAAGTAGATCTCCCCTGTCGCCCCGGCACCGTAGACGATATTGTCGTTGAACGGTCCGCGCAGCTTTTGCTGTATACCATAGAGGAGCAAATCCTGTTGAAGGATATTCCCGCCGATCTTCACCGCATAGATCTGATCGCTTCCGGGATCGGGATAAAGACCTGATGAACTCAGATTCTGTGCAGTGATCGCACCGAAGAGGGAGACTGTCACCGGAAAATACGCCAGGTCGAGCCGTCCGCCATCGAACTTGTCCAGATAGTAATATGAATCCCCGAAGGAGAGTCCGTTCCCGATCGGGAACTGCTGCCGTCCAACGCGGATCCTGGCAAGGTCGAAGATGAGCACATCCGGTTCGGACATCTCGGCATAGATCTGGCTGACGCCGAACCGCATCGGTCCGGTGCCGGCGATGTTCCGCACCGGCTGTCCGGGACTATCGATCAGCGTGATCAGTTCGGTATTGAACGAGGTATTGCTCGTCACCTTCGCTTTCGCACGGAGACGGCCGAGGTACCGCATATAGTTCTCCTGACCGCGGTTGTCCCGCGCCCAGCCGAAACTGTCCGAATACCAGCGCATGCGGAAGTCCCCTTCCACATTGATCTGTGCGGAGCTGTGTTGTGCGAACAACATCAGTATGATGAGCGTCAGGATCACAGAATTTCGATTTCGTATCATGGTCCGTTCCTTATTGAGCCACATAGACTAATCCGGTGTACTGCGGGTCGCCGCTGACCGCCGGACGGAAAGTTTGAAGCACCGTCCCGGTCAGCGAGACCTTGAAGACATGGTCGGACGCGGTGGTGCTGTTGGTGATCCAGAAATTCGCACCATCCCACGTCATGCCCGTTGCGAACCGGCTGGCACCGCCGGTCGTCGGCGTCTGGAATTTTGCACTCCATGTGCTCCCGTTGAAGCTGTAGACGGAATCAAGGTCCGTATCATTACAATACAGCACGTTGTTGACGAAGGCGATGCCGCGCGGATTCTGTCCCGGCGACGTGACACTGTCCGTCACCGCACCGGTCGTCGTATTCATCTTATAGATCCGTCCCACGCCGGTGCTCACCACACTGACGGAGATCCAGAGCTGACCGCTATTATCGACTGCAATGCCGCGGACCGTTCCGCCGGAGACAGGCACCGTGAAAGATGCTGCGGATGCCAAAGCAGCCCCCGATGTATCGATGCGATGGACCTTCCGGTCTGTTCCGGAAGTGCTCATCCACAGATTCGTGCCGTCGAATGCCAATCCCTGCGGTCCGCTCGAAGCAAGGATGGGGGACGAACTCCACGAACGCACGATCGTCGTATCCGTCACGCGGATCATATGCACAGCATACTGACCGGATGCCTGATCGGCGATCCAGAGATGCGGGATCTTCGGCGTGGCGGTCACTTCGAACATGGTATCGGCAACGAACGAAAGACCTCCCGGATTGGTCACTTTCACATTCCGCTTTCCTATCGCTGCAGACGGTTCAACGATGATGTTCACTTTCAATTGCGATGCGCTGATGAACTGCGGAGCACTCACCGAAACACCCGCGCCGAACTCCACCGCAACACCATACCCCGGTTTGAACCCCGTGCCGAAGAGATCCACGGAGAACGCCGTGCCGGGAACTCCGGATGACGGTGAGATGGAGGTGACCG
>JAVBYA010000202.1 GCA_030824295.1 Bacteroidota bacterium | reverse complement strand
GTGGCGAACCGGATGCTGAACCATATCAAACAGGGACAGAGCGTCTGCATCACCGTGACGCATATCGACGGTATCGTCTTCGCACGGTCGGTGTTCCATCACAGCATGAACTACCGCTCCGCGGTGCTGTTCGGGCGCGGACGCGTGGTGGAGACGTACGAGGAGAAGTGGAAGGTGTTCGAAGCATTGACGGAACATATTGCGAAGGGACGGTGGAACGACGCACGCAAACCGAACGAAGTGGAGGATAAGACGACGGCGATCGTAGCGATCGAGATCGAGTCCGCCTCTGCAAAGATGCGTTCCGGTCCCGCCGGGGATGAAGAAGAGGATTATGCGCTGCCGGTCTGGGCCGGCGTGCTGCCGGTGCGGATGGAGTTCGGTCCGCCGGAGAAGGATGCACCGCTGCCGGAAACGGTGGAGATGCCGGAGTATATCAAGAACTATACGAGAAAAGGGAAAAGAGGAACAATTGACAGTTGACAATGGACAATTAACAATGATCAGGAAGAGCTGAAAACTGAAAACTGATAGCCGACAGCTGTTATCCTTCTATGATTCCTATGTGCCTATGTGTTTTGCTTTTGAGGTAAGCGCAAATAACATTCCCGCAGAAAACGCAGAATGGCGCTGAAAGAAAATATAAAAGAAAATCAAGGTCGATGCGTGGAAACAATCAACAATGATCATGAAGAGCTGACAACTGAAAGCTGACAGCTGATCGTAGTTTATTTCTTCTCGACCGGGAACGAATCATCCCGCACGTTCCAATCCTCGAAACTTCCGTCATACACTTTCGCATCGTAGCCGAGCAGTTTTGCAGCAAAATAGACAACCGTTGCCTGCTGTCCCACATGGCAGTACGAAACGACCGTGGTCCCTTTCGCGATACCCGCTTCGTTGAACAACCGCTGCAGTTCTTCTACTGGTTTCAACCGGTTCGTTGAATCCAGCAGTGAATTGAAGACAAGGCTTTTCGCACCGGCGATGTGTCCCTGCCGTGCGATACCGCCGCCGGTTCCGTCGTAGAAGTTCTTCGTCCGGGCATCTACTATGGTCACTGCCGTATCGCGGAGATGCTGCTTCACCCATTCCGCATCGGTGATGACGGATGCAGCTGTGGTCACCTTCGGAGCGGTCCGCTTCACCGGCAGAACTCCTTTGGCGATTTCCCGCCCTTCGCTCTTCCACGCTTCCAAACCGCCGTCCAGCAGTGCCGTCCTCTCGCCGTATCCGAACTGGCTGAGCGCCAGGAACATCCGGGTGGTGGTCGCTACGTTCTGACCGGTGAAGATCAGCACGATCCTGGACCGGTCCGTGATGCCGAGCTCGGCGAGCGCTTTCGCAGCCTCTTTCGGCGCGGGCATCTCGGTGTTCAGATCCGGTGTGACGGGAGCCAGCGCATAGAACCACAAGAACCGCGCGTTCGGAAGATGCGCATACGCGAATTCGTTCCGGCTGAATCCGGTCTGCAGGATGACGAGGTCCTTGTCCTGCAGATGCTCCGCCAACCACTGAGTGGTGACGGTGAATGGAATGGGACGCTCCGCACGGAGACCAGGAGCAGCGCAGAGGAGAAGAAAAAGGAGGAAGAGGTGCATAGTAGATACGTGGAAAGTTAAAAGTGAAAAGTCAAAAGAAGAGCAATGGACAATTGACAGTGGACAATTCAAAAACCTGATTTTGAACAGAGATCTGACAACTGTTTACTGATGGCTTTCTATGTTTTCTATGTGTCTATGTGTTTAGTTTTTAAAAACTGCGATGAATCACACACAGGACTAATTCTACAGTTTCACAATTTCCCAATTCCCCATTCTCACTGCATCTGACATACGATACTCCCCGACTCCCCGACTCCATGACTCCACTACTTCACTAACTTTTTCTCAAGCTGTCTATCATGATATTTCGACAACAACAGCAGCGACAGGATCGCCCCGATCGTCGCATAGAGCATATCACTCTGCGTATCCCACACATAGCCCTGTGTGCCGAGGAATGCATCCGCCGCTTCGCCGGTGCCGGCCGCCACGCCCCACTCGAAGAACTCGTATGTGGCGCTGAAAGCGAGGCAGACGCAGACGATGAGGAAATTGCGCCAGCGGGGAGAGGGGACGACCTGTTTGCGGATGAAGAGCTCGCGGATGATCAATGCCGGGATGAATCCCTGGGCGAAATGGCCCACTTTATCGTAATTGTTCCGCGCCTGCCCGAACGTATCGCGGACCCAGTCGAAGAGCGGCACTTCGGCGTACGTGTAATGACCGCCCACCGCAAGGATGGCGGTGTGGATGACGATGAGCGTGTAGGCAAGGTCGGTGAGCGGGAAGCGTTTGTAGGTGAAGGCGAGGACGACGAGACCGATCAGCGCAGGAAGGACCTCCAGGAACCAGGTGAACTGGTCCTTAGGACCGATGCCGGACCAGAGAAGCACCAGAGCAAAGAGCGCGAGAAGTTCGGTATGGTAGCGGCAATTCACAGTAGTATTACGCTCCTCATTCTTGCAATCTGATAATCTTGCAATCTTGTAATTAAACCGGGCTCACTCTTGCTACAATGATCCCCGTCTGCTTCCCGTTCTTCGCAAGATATTCATACATCGGCTGTTCGGTGATCTGCACTTTCTTGCCGGTAATTGGGGCGTGCATGAAGTGGAGTTTGCCGTTCTGGCGGACAGCGACGCCGGTGTGGGCGATGTCCATCCCTGCAAGATTGGTGGTGATACCGATCAGGTCGCCGTTCTGCACCTTATCCGCGAACATATGCAGATTCCCCTTCGGCAGGAAGAAGTCCTTCCGCGCGTTGATGGCATCCTCCTGCTGTTTCACCTTCTGCCAGTTGGCATCGTCCGTCTTGAGGTGCTTGTAGCTCTCGCGGTGCGTGCTCATAAAATTGATAGGACGCTGGATCTCCTTCACATTATTTTCGCCGAAGATCTCCTTCGTGACGACCTTCAGGATACCCTTCTGTTCCGCGTTGAACCAGTAGTCGGTGGTGTAATGCAGCCGGCTGGTGTATCCGTCGATCTTGCCGTCCCGGTACCGCAGGAACTGCAGCTGGGACATATACTCCTCGAACGTGGTCTTGCCGGACTTGATGCAGCGGGCGAGCACCACGCAGTTCTCGTAGAAGGTCACACAGTCCAGCGCGCGCATGTTCACCACGAGCCGTTCCTCACCGTCCGATTCGAGCACGTTCGCGCCGTAATCGGTCCCGATGAAGGTCTTGCCGATCTCCACGATGATATCGTTGAGCGGTTTGGCTGCCAGCGACTTGCTGACGGCGAAGTCGAACTTCATCCGGCAGATCTGCTCATCCGAAAGATCCTGCAGCAGTGCACCGAACAGGGATGAAGGGAGCGAGGCCGCAGCGGCGGCGAGGGAGGAAGAAGCGATGAAGGAACGTCGGTTCATAGGCGCAGGAAAAAATGAGTGTTAAATGGACAAGGGACAATTAACAATTAACAATGAACAATGAACAGTGGTTGTTGAAAAACATTGCTCATTGATTCAATAAGTATTACTCCATGAGAAAATAAAGGTGATGCTATGGGACGAATGTAAAATTCAATATGGTTTTCTCTTGCTGATTGATTCAATGAATCAATGACTCAATGATTCAATTTCGTTCATCTTCCTAAAATGCTGGTTCATTTCCAACAGGGGGTGCATATTCATCAAAGGTCGGCATCGCCAGGTTCTCGAAGCGGGCGTATTGATTGACGAATGCCAGCTCCACATCGCCGATGGGGCCGTTCCGCTGCTTGCCGATGATGATCTCGGCGATACCTTCAGCGGAAGAGCCGTCATCGCGGGTGAGACCGAATTTCTCCGGACGGTGGATGAAGAGCACCACGTCCGCATCCTGTTCGATAGCGCCGGATTCGCGAAGGTTGCTCAACATGGGACGTTTATCGGAGGAGGTCTCAACAGCGCGGTTCAGCTGTGACAGGGCGATCACCGGGATGTTGAGTTCCTTCGCCAGCGCTTTCAGCGACCGGGAGATCTGCGAGATCTCCTGCTCGCGGCTCTGCGCGTTCTTCGGTCCGGACATGAGCTGCAGGTAATCGATGATGATCATACTGATGTCATGTTCCGCCTTCAGCCGGCGCGCTTTTGCGCGGAGCTCCAGGATGGAGAGGGCGGGGGTGTCATCGATGAAGATCTTCGCATTATAGAGTTTGCCGATGCGGGTGCTCAGGTTGCGCCACTGTTCCTCCGGCAGACGGCCGGTGCGGACGCTCTGCGCATCCACGCGCGCTTCGGCGCAGATCAGGCGCATCACCAGCTGCTGCGAGGACATTTCCAGGGAGAAGAAGCCGATCGGCTTGCCGTGGTCCACCGCCGCATTGCGTGCAAGGGAGAGAACGAACGCCGTCTTTCCCATGGAGGGACGGGCGGCGACGATGATCATATCCGAATTCTGGAATCCGCCGGTCATGGCATCCAATACGGTGAATCCGGAGGGAACACCGGTGACGCCGCTGTGCTTGCCGTGGATGCTCTCCAGCATTTCCATCGTTGAAAAGACCGCTTCCTTCATCGCCACGAAGGTCTTTTTCATCCGCTTTTCGGAGATCTGGAAGATCTTGTTCTCTGCTTCATCCAGCAGGTCCAGCGCATCATCCTGCTCATTGAATGCGCGGCTGGTGATCTCGGTGCTGGTGGAAATGAGGTTGCGAAGCAGCGACTTCTCCAGGACGATCTTCGCGTGGTATTCCACGTTCGCTGCGGAGGTGACGCGCATGGTCAGATCGGAGACGTAGAGCGGTCCGCCGATCTGTTCCAGTTTCCCCATCCGCCGCAGTTCTTCCACCACGGTGATGGAATCGGCTGCTTCGTTCTTCTCAAAGAGACTGATGATGGCCTTGAAGATCTCCACATGCGCCGGTTTGTAGAAGGCATCCTCGTCCAGGATCTCGAGCGCGCGGGAGATCGCTTCCTTCTCCAGCAGCATCGCGCCGAGGACGGACATTTCCACATCCATCGCCTGGGGCGGCACGCGGCCGGAGGTTTGTTCTATAGTTCTTTCACTCATACGATGCGTCGGAAGGTATTATTGGGATGTTAAAAAGTTATCAGCTATCAGCTGACAGCTATCAGTCGTCAGCTATCAGCGTTCGGTTCTCAGGGTTCTATTTGTGATCACATATGCTGATCACTGATAGCTGACGGCTTTCAGTTATTGTTTATTGCTGCATCATACGCTTTCCTCAACTTCTGCACATCTTCCCACGTAGGACGTTTCCAGTTGGGATTCCGCAGCAGCGCGGCGGGGTGGTACGTTACATAGGTCGGCACGCCGTGATAGTTGTGGACGGAGGCGCGGAGACTCGTCAGCGATTCCTCGGTCTTCAGCAGTGTTTGCGCGGCGGTGAGTCCAAGACAGAGGATGAACTTCGGCTTCACCAGTTCGATCTGCTTCCACAGGTACGGTTCGCACTGTTCCACTTCGTCCGGATGCGGGCGGCGGTTCTCGGGCGGACGGCATTTCAGGATGTTGGCGATGTACACCTCTTCCCGTTTGAAATTGACCGCTTCCAGGATCTTGTTCAGCAGCTGGCCGGCGCGTCCCACGAACGGTTCACCCTGCGCATCCTCGTCCGCTCCCGGTGCTTCGCCGATCACCATCAGGTCCGCATTCGTATTGCCGACGCCGAAGACGAACTTCGTGCGCATCTTGCCGAGCGAGCATTTCAGGCAGTTGCAGATCTTCGCGTTGAGCTGCTTCATGTCCGCCGCATCGTGCCACGGTTCTTTCGGTCCCGCCGGACGCTCGGCCGCGCGGGTCGCAGCAGGGGCGGGGACGGGAGCGGGCGCACTTTTTGATGGTGCAGCGACCGGTGCAGTGCTGCGCACGGACGGAGCGGCAGGGAGCGTATCATCGCTCAGCTTCTGCTGCAGGTACATGGTGGTGCCGTACATCCGCTTCTGTTGTTCTAGAAAGCGGCGCGCCTGCGTCAGGACTGCTTCAAGTTCGGATTCGGGCATGGGGTTATGATCGGTTCGATGATCTGATCAAGAGAATGTACTGTTGTAATGTCGCACTTCGGCTCCGCTCAGTGCGACACAAACTGTTGATTACGATGCTTTCAGAATCAGTTGGTGCCTTTGTGACTTCGTGGTTGCTACAATTCTTGTATCGCGTTCAGGATCTCCACCGCTGCGTCGAACTTGTCCATCAGCGGCAGTTTCTTCACGGCGCCGCCGGTGGTGATAAGCGTGATGACGTTCGTGTCGTGGCCGAACGCTGCTCCTTTGTCCCGCGTGGAGTTCAGCACGATCATATCCAATTTTTTCTTCGTCAGTTTCTCTTTGGCGTGCGCCAGTTCGTTGGTGGTCTCCAGTGCGAAACCGATGAGTCTCTGTTTCTTCGTCCGTTTCTCGCCAACGGTGCGGAGGATGTCCGGAGTGGAGCGGAGTTCCACCTTCATCGATGCATCCTTCTTTTTGATCTTCTCTGTTGCAGCGGTGACCGGAGCGTAGTCCGCAACGGCGGCCGCCATGATGATGATGTCCGCCTTCTTCATCTGCGCCATCACGGCATCGTGCATCTGCTGTGCAGTCTCCACGTCGATCCGTTTCACATGTTTCGGCGTGCCGAGCGTGACCGGTCCGGCGATGAGCGTCACTTCTGCACCGCGGAGCGCGGCAGCGTTGGCGAGCGCGAAGCCCATCTTCCCGGAGGAGCGGTTGCCGATGAAGCGGACCGGGTCGATCGGTTCATGGGTCGGGCCGGCGGTGATGAGCACCTTCTTCTTCTTCAGGTCGATTGGTGTTTTGGTGAGCACATCGTTCACGTACTCCACGATCGTTTCGGGTTCCGGCAGACGGCCGGGACCGACGAGACCGCTGGCAAGCTCACCTTCCTCGGGCGGCAGAATGAAACAGCCGCGGGAGCGGAGGAGGGCGAGATTCTGCTGTGTGGCCGGGTGCTCCCACATGTCCAAATCCATTGCCGGGGCGATGATCAGCGGGGCGCGGAGGGCCAGGATCGCGGCAGAAAGAGCGTCCTCGGCGTATCCATGCGCGATATGGGCGATGGTATTGGCGGTAGCCGGGGCAACGAGCATTACGT
>JAVBYA010000441.1 GCA_030824295.1 Bacteroidota bacterium | reverse complement strand
ATCTGTACATCGTGGCGGATATGGCGCACTTCCGTTCTAAGTACAAAGGACGCTTCATCCTGACGCTGCTCGAGACCGCGCTCTCCGTAAAGGAGAACGAGGCGGCCATCCTCAGCGCTGCGCGGCGGTTCGACGACCTGCCGCCGGATGTCCGCACGAAAGTCCTCTTCTCTTCACCGGAAGAGAAAGCGAACCCCGAATATAAATCGAAGCTGGAGCAATCCAAATCCGGTTCGGACGGCACTGTTGCCGCGGCGGACCGGAAACTCAAGTCCGATATCCGCCTGGCCAGCCTGCGCGTGCTGGCGCGCCGCGAAACGATCAACATGATCGCGCAGTATCTCGGTTCGTTCCCGCTCTACAAGACGACGCTGGAGACGCAGAAGTTCGCCTCGGTGCTGCCGGAGTACGACTGCGAGAACGAGAACGACTTCAAGCTGGTGATGGACATGTGGAACCTGCTCATCTACGAGACGAGCGATACGCAGAAGGCGGAGCATCCGCTCTTCCAGAAGGCGAAGGTCGATTCAAAGGTGCCGAGCGATCTGCAGCAGATCCACTCGTTCTATCATTCGGACCTGGAGATGGTGGTGGAGGAAGGGAAACACCGGCTGGCGCAGAGCATCCAGAAGATCTTCAACGACTGCATCGGCCGGAAGCCGGTCACACCAACGGAATGGATGAGCGCCTACATCGTCTTTCTGAACCGCATGGCAAAGTACCTGGACACCATCATCACGCAGATCCGCGCGTAGCGGGACCGTTCAGAAACCGTACGAGATCCCCGTTGTGATGGTCGTGATCCGCCGGTAGCGGCGTTCCCAGGTATTCATCAGTACGAGCGGATGCACTTCAATGAAGGCCGTCCATTCGCCCGTTCCTCCGGCGATCCCGCCGAACGGCAGTATGAAGAGGTCCCGCTGCTGTTCCTCCGTTCCGGCAAGCCCTGCCGTCCGTTGGACCGAGATCCCGCCGCTCATCATCCCACCCTTCACCCCGCCGTAGATCGTGTGTGCCGACATCAGCCATTCCGGAAGACGAACGAACGGCAGATCGTCCTCATCGATCCATGTACCGAACCGATACGAATAGAGAAGACCGGACGTCGCACTGAAACCGAGATACCGGTATCGTGTCGCGGCCCCGTCATCACCCCCCAGCACGAATTCACTGACGAATGCTTTGTACACGGAACCGGACGCGATGAATGCCAGCGCATGCCGTGACCTGCCGGAGGTGAACCGGTGTTTGTAATTCATCTGCAGTCCGATATCGTAGTATTTCGGTTTGAACAGATAGAACGGGAAGTTCAGACTCCATGCCGATACACCGATCTCGTCCTGAGCCGTCACGGCGGTCCGATACCGCAGCCCGGCATACCCGATCGTCACGCTGCTCTCTTCCTGCGGCATCACCTCGGCGGACTGATACTCCGCTGCCGGATATCCGATCACGCAGCCGTTAACGAGTAGTGCGGTAAAAGACAGCGATACGACGACGATCGTTCGAACGAGCACGACACTCCTGTTTCTCATCGATTCACGGACCTACCCTTTCCCGCCGGCATGCGGTTCGCAATTATTTTTGCAGAATGAGTTTTCTGGCTGCGGTAAAAGCTCCGCCCGCGGTGGTTCCCTGCGGAATTGCCACCATCCTCGCGACATAGACACCGCTGGAGAAGGTGCGGGCATTCCATGCAGCGGTATATATTCCGGCATCCCGATAGCCATCGAGCACCCGGTCCACTTCCCTCCCGAGCATGTCATAGATGGTGATCGAGATAAGGGACGGCTGTGCCACTGTATACGCAAGATGTGTTTCTGGATTGAACGGATTCGGATAGTTCGCTTCGAGGCGATACTCTCCAGGTTCGATCGTCTGCCTGCCGGGGACCTCAGTGGGAGTGCCGATACTTTGAAAGAGCCGGTTACCGGCGGCAAGGATCCAGTTGGACCGTTCAGAGGTCGATTCGAAATCGACCAGTTTCAACCCGTTATATTCTGCTGCAATGGTGAACTTCGTGCTGTCCGACGGCATCGGCTTCAGCGAATTCTTCTCGGTGATGAGCAGGAGCCCGCCGGAAGGATACAGGATGCATCCGAAGATATCACCATAGTCATAGGATCGGATAGAGTGCCGGGTCAATCCGCCGTCATACGTTGCCTCAACGTATCCATAACTTGGCATTCCATCGAGTCCGACCCAGCGCGAGTAATAATATCCGACCGCCGGCGTGTAGAACCGAATGGCCCGATAACTGAGCATGTGATCGTGCTTGATGGTATCCCACGTACTGCCGCCGTTCTCCGTTTGAAATGTGTTGCCGTACACCTCTCCGCCCACACCGGAGGTCTGAAAGGCCAGATATCCATTCAGCGAATCGGCGAAGACGATCGAACACCACATACCTGATGCATGTCTGTTCACCGACCACGTTGCACCGGCATCGTCCGACCGGTAAATGCCACTCAACGAAGGAAGCCAGATCGTTGTCGGTGATGAGAAACCGGCCTCTCCGATCCACGCAGTCTTCACCGATTCCGGTGCGGTGATATGGTTCCAATCCTTTCCACTCGTTGTATACAGTACCGTATCGATGTTGTAATATTTCTTGGTGATCACCCAACAGGTCCTCGGCGGGAACATCTTCACCTGCGTGACCCGCCACGAGACATGCACAGAATCGATCGTCCAGCTATTTCCTCCGTCCTCTGTCATGGCGTATGTTCCATTCTCAGAGAAGAGGATACCATTCAGCGAATCGGCAAAGTCCATCATGGTGAATGCTGACGTTGTTGCCGGAAGAAGGACCTCCTTCCAAGTCGTCTGCCCCGAACCAATGAAAGGAATGAGCATCACAGGGAGCAACAGCGATCGAAGAAGATGTGACGCGGATTTCGGGAGAGATTTCATAGCGGCATTCCTCAAGACAAGTATCACACTTCAACCGCGGAGACCGTACCTGATAATACCCGGGAGAACTGTTGAAGTCCATTCAATATTATAGAACATTTGGCTCGCCAGCAATACCGTATTCACGTAGGTATGAAGCGTAGGCTTGTTGAGCTGGGTGTTTCATGCAAGAATGACCGCATCGGACGATTCGATCGAATGATGTGTCTGGTGATCCTTTCCAACTTCCTCAGTTGTGGTCTAATCATACCTGGAAGCATCCGGTACATATCACCCCGTCCGGCAATGCTCATTCCATTGCATTTCTGCATGATTTGTGCTACTTTGAAGGGATATTGATTTTTTCCCATTGTCGTTGTTCAGGGATTTTTGCAGTTGGATCGCAGCAGGGTGCCGCCACACACCGATAAATTACGTGGTCACGATCCCGAAGAACGGCCCAATTTACACGTGCCATGGCAGAAGAAACACCGGAACAAGCTCCGGAGCAGCAGCCGGAACCGCAGCAGAACGCCCAAAAACGGGATAACCCGTTCCGCCGCAAGAACTTCCGGGGAAAATATCCCCGGCCGGAACGTAAACCGGATTCAGAGTTCTCATCGTTAGAGAAAGTGGACGAGCTTCCCGCTTCCATCTTCGGCGAAGAAGCAGTCGCCGCTGAGAAGAAGGAACCGGAAGAACAGGAAGCCCCTTCCGCACCGCAATCTCAACCACAATCATCACCGCAGCGTGCGCCGCAGCAGCGTCAGCAGCAGCCCCGTCCGGAACGCCAACCGCAGCAGCCGCGCCAGCAGAACCCGCGTCCCGAACGCCAACAGGAACAGCGTGCGCCGCAGACCAATAACGGACGCGTCACCGTCTCCGTCGTCATCCCGCTGCTGAACGAAGACGAGTCGCTGCGTGAACTGCACGAACAGCTGAAGAATTCCCTGGCCCGCGTACCGGGCAACTACGAACTGATCTTTGTGGACGACGGCTCCACCGACAACTCGTTCAAAGTGCTGAAGGAACTCAAGTCCCGCAACCCGCGCGTCAAAGCGATCCGCTTCCGCCGCAACTACGGCAAGAGCGCAGCACTGCAGGTGGGCTTCCAGAAGGCGCAGGGAGAGTTCGTGATCACGATGGATGCGGACCTGCAGGACGATCCGGCAGAGATCCCGAACCTGATCAAGGAACTGCGCGGCGGACTCGACGTCGTCTCCGGATGGAAGAAACGCCGGAAGGACCCGCTCGGCAAGACCATCCCCTCCAAGTTCTTCAACTTCGTCACCTCGGTGGTCACCGGCATCAAGATCCACGACTTCAACTGCGGTCTGAAGGGATACAAACTGGATGTAGTGAAGAGTGTGAATGTGTACGGTGAACTGCACCGGTATATCCCGGCGCTCGCGCATTGGGCAGGCTTCCGCGTCGGCGAAACGGTGGTGAACCATCGTCCCCGCCGCTACGGCAAGACCAAGTTCGGCATGGCGCGGTACTCGCGCGGCTTCCTGGACCTGCTGACGGTCGTCTTCACCACGCGCTACTTCTCCCGCCCGCTCCATCTGTTCGGCGGCTGGGGTATCCTCTCCGCGCTGGCGGGACTCATCATCAGCGGCTGGCTCGTCTATGAGAAGTTCATGAACGGCATGCCGCTCAGCAACCGTCCCCTCTTCATCGTCGGTCTGATCATGGTGATCGTCGGCGTGCAGTTCGTCTCCATGGGACTGCTCGGCGAGCTCATCACCAAGAACCAGCATCTGGAGAAGGAATACTCGGTCCGCGAAGAGATCAATTGAGCGTCTTCATTTTTCTATCATGATGCACGTTGAGACGCAGCGGTTTGCGTCTCAACCGTTTTAAACGACTATGAAAATCCTCCTGTTCGGTCCGGCATACCCTCTCCGCGGCGGCATGGCGCACTTTATCGCGCTGCTGTACACGGAGCTGACGCGCCGCGGCCATCAGGTGAAGATCATCAACTTCACGCGGCAGTATCCCAAGATCCTTTTCCCCGGCAAGACGCAGGAGGAGAGCGGCGAAGCGGGCATCCCGGTGCCGAGCACGGCGCTCATCGACTCGATCAATCCGTTCAACTGGCTCTATCATGGATACCGGCTGCGCCGCGAGAAGGCGGACCTCGTCATCTCCACCTTCTGGCTGCCGTTCCTCGCCCCCAGTTCCGGCACGCTGCATATGATGCTCCGCAGCAAGCGGACGAAGACGCTCACCATCCTGCATAACCTGATCCCGCACGAGAAGCGTCCGGGCGATATGCTCTTCACCCGCTGGCTGACGATGTTCACGGACTACTTCATCGCCCAGTCCGCCTCGGTGGAAAAGGACCTGCAGCAGTTCGTCCCGGGGGCCAAGTACCGCCGCGTGGCGCTGCCGATGTTCTCGCTGTTCAAGGACCGCATCCCGAAAGCAGAGGCGAAACGCGCGCTGAACATCACGGATGAGAAGGTGATCCTCTTTTTCGGCTATATCCGTCCCTACAAAGGTCTCCACGTACTCATCGACGCGATGAAGATCCTCAAGCAGCGGATGAAAGTGCGGTTGCTGGTGTGCGGAGAGTTCTACGGAGACGAGGAGAAATACCGTGCGCATATGACCGAAGCGGGGATCGACGACTGCACAACGGTGATCTCGGACTATATCCCCAACGAGAAGGTCCATACGTACTTCTCCGCCGCGGATGTGGTGGTGCAGCCGTACATCTCCGCCACGCAGAGCGCCATTGCACAGATCGCGTACTTCTTCTCCTCCCCCATCATCGCGACGAACGTCGGCGCGCTGCCGGAGGTGGTGATCGACGGACGCTCCGGACTGATCGTCCCGCCGAACGATCCGGAAGCATTGGCGAACGCCATCGCCCGGTTCTATGACGAAGGGATGGAAGAGCAGTTGGCGGCAGGAGCGAACGAGGAGCGGAAGAAATATTCATGGGAAGCGATGGCCGATGCGGTGGAACAGCTCGCCGCCGGCACCGCACCGCAACACTAATGTTATTGTCACATAAAGGATATCATGGGAGTTATCAATTGGTTGAAACAGAAGGTCGCCGGTGAGGATGCCGGTGCATTGACGTTCAAAGAGGGAGAGGAGAACTTCGAGGGACTGAACATGAAAGAAGTGATCGACGCCCATCTCGGCTGGAAGGGTCGTCTGGAACGCGTGCTGGACGGCAGCAGTACCGAACAGCTGGATCCGGAAGTGATAGGACGCAACGACCAGTGCGCTCTCGGCACTTGGATCGGCAGTTCGGCGCAGCAGTTCGGCAAGACGCATGAGTACCATGAGCTGGTGAAAGCGCACGATAAGTTCCACCAGGCGGCAGCGAAGGTCATCCTGGAACACAAGGACGGCAACGCGAAACGGGCGGCCGACATCCTCTCTTCCGATGTCAGCATCTACTCGTCGCGCGTACAGATGAAGATCATCGAACTCTATTCCACGATCTATAAAAAGCAAGGGAAGCTCTGAGATGCAGTACGATCCGATCAAGAATGTCATCGGCGATGTCGCCAAGAAGGCGACATTCCTCCGCAAGTTCTTCTACTGGCTGCTCGGGGTGATGTTCCTCCGCACCTGGTATGTGAAGCGCGCACTCAAAGAACTCCTCTCCGGAAAACAAGGGACGTTCCAGATGTTCGATGCCGGGAGCGGGTTCGGTCAGTACTCGTATTTCATCGCCAAGCATTTCCCCGGTGCGCGCATCCACGCCATCGACGTCAAAGAGGATTACATCGCGGACTGCACGCAGTTCTTCCCTGCCGCCGGGATCACGTCCGTCAACTTCGGCGTGGAAGACCTGACCGTGCCGACGCATACGGACCGGTTCGACTTCATCCTGAGCGTGGATGTGATGGAGCATATCGCGGAGGATGAACTGGTCTTCCGGAACTTCCATGCGGCAATGAAGAAGGGCGGACGGCTGCTCATCCACACCCCGTCCAACCTGGGCGGTTCGGACGTGCATCAGGAGGGGGATAAGAGTTTCGTGGAGGAACATGCGCGGGACGGCTATTCCGTTGAGGATATCACGGCGAAACTGCAGCGGGCCGGGTTCACGGTGCTCTATACGCGCTATTCGTACGGACCGGTCGGCACATTGGCGTGGCGTCTGGTAGTGAAGTATCCGCTGCTGATGGTCAATGCGAGCAAGGCGTTCTTCGTGGTGCTGCCGTTCTATTATCTGG
>JAVBYA010000338.1 GCA_030824295.1 Bacteroidota bacterium | reverse complement strand
CGCTCGCTGGACAAAGCTTTTGACCGCAATGCACAGGTGCTGGCGGAGATGGTCCGCACCAGCTGTCTGCTGAAAGCATACGTGGTGTCCACGGACGAAAAAGAACAGCATCTCCGCGCCATCCTTAATTTTGGACACACCATCGGTCACGCGCTGGAGCATGCTGGCAAGTACTCTGCATTGAAGCATGGCGAGGCGGTCCTTTATGGAATGGTCGGCGAAGCATTCATCGCCTGCCGGCTCGGAATGTTCAATGAACGCCAGGCCGAACGTCTCGAAGCGATCGTGCAGCGGCTCCCGTTGCCGTCACTGACGCTGCTGAAACTCCGGACTTCGGCATTGATCACCACCATGATGAAGGATAAAAAGACACTGCGGGGGAATATCCGCATGCCGCTGCCGAGCGCCATCGGTTCCGTGCAGCTCCCGTCGGTCGTCGAACAACCGTTCATCGAACAAGCGGTCGCCCATCTGGCGGTGTATGGCTCGTAGCCTCCTGCTGTCATTCCTCACACTGTGTTCTCTGCTGCCGGTCGCCGCACAGTCGTTCCGGTTCGATCCGCATGCGTTCGGCATCAATGCCGCGGCCGGCGGTATCGACCAGCCACGTTTCCAGTTCGCCGATATCGATGCGGATGGGGACCAGGATCTTTTCATTCTGGACCGGGACGAGCAACTGACCTTCTATCGGACGGTGAACGGCACGCGCATCCTGCAGCCGAGCATCCCTTCCGGACTCACTGCCGGTTCCTGGTTCCGCTTCACGGATATCGACGGTGACGGCGACCTGGATTATTTCACCAGCGGTCCCTTCTCCGAAGTTTCATTCTTCACCAATATCGGTTCGGCTTCATCACCGCTGTTCCAGCTGTCCGCCGCGGCGCTGAAGGATACATCCGGCACTGAATTGTTCAGTGAGCGATTCAGCGTGCCGACATTCGCAGACATCGATGCGGACGGGGACCAGGATCTCTTCACCGGCAGTTCCATCGGTTCCATCACATTCTACAAGAACATCGGCACACCGTCCTCACCTCAGTTCACGTTCATCACCAGCGAATTCAGCGGCATCAACATCCAGGGGGGACCGACCGCTCCCGCACGCGTGATGCATGGAGCAAGCGGCATCGAATTCTTCGATGCGGACAGTAACGGCGTGCTGGATCTCTTCTGGGGAGATTACTTCAACCGGAGTCTGTACTATTTGAAGAACACCGGAACCGCTCAAGCGGCGAACTTCATGCTTGTCGACTCCACCTATCCCAACGAAGCGGTCATCTTCACCAACGGATTCAACATCCCGCAGCATGTGGATGTGGATGAGGACGGATCGACGGACATGATGGTCGGCAGCGTCTTCCCGACATCGGAGATCGATAATCTTCAGTACTTCCGGAACATGGGGAGCAATCAGGAGCCGTTCTACATGCTGCAGACGAAGAACTTCGTGCCGATGATCGATGTCGGTTCCCGCAGCAGCATCGCCGCACTGGATGCGGACGGGGACGGTGACAAGGACATGGTCATCGCCTCCGCTGCCGGCACGGTCTCGGTGTTCCGCAATTCCGGGACCGCATCCTCACCGTTGTTCGGCACACAGCCGGCGCTGACATTCTCCCTTGCCGGCGATTTCTATCTGACTGTGACGACCGGCGATATCAACGCGGACGGGAAGCCGGACCTTCTCTTCGGTAATTTCAATGGACGTCTCAAAGCATACATCAATTCCGGCAGCGGCAGTACGTTCGCGTTCGAACCTTTTGCGTACACTCTGGACAGTTATGATGCAGGACAGAACTCCGCTCCATGCTTCGCCGATCTGGACGGGGACGGCGACAACGACCTGCTTGTCGGCAGCAGCGGCGGCACTGTTGTGCTGTTGAAGAACACCGGCACGAATGCTGCTCCGGTCTTCACGACCGACGCATCATTCACACTGGCCGATGTCGGAACGGATGCAATTCCATTCGCAGCAGACATCGATATGGACGGTCTCGCGGATATCCTCATCGGAAACATTGAAGGAAAGATCCATCACTATGAGCAGACCGCACCCGGTGCGAGTACGCTCACACACCGGTCGGAACAGTTCAATGGAATCGCGCTGAACACACAGGCCGCTCCATCCTTTGCGGATATGGATGGTGACGGGGACCAGGATCTGATCCTGGGGAACGGAAAAGGGGGATTGTACTATTTTCACAACGATCAGGTCGTGTCCGTTGACAGGGATCGGCCGATTGTTCCTGCATCTGTAGAATTGAGCAATGTCTTCCCGAATCCTTTCAACCCTTCTGCTGATGTCTTGCTTCGTCTGCAGGATGCAGCGGAGGTCCATATCACGGTGATCGATATCGCCGGACGGAACGTTGCGCAGCTTGCGCAGGGTGTGTATCCGTCCGGAGAGCACCGCTTCCGCTGGGACGCAACCAATATTGCGTCCGGAGCGTATCTGTTACGATGTGTTGCAATGTTCCGCCATGGTTCGGTGACGGAATACCGCCGAATGTCACTCATCAAATAATAATCCTGAGGATCGAATGAAATCCATGTTCTTGCTGGTCATGCTGTTCATCGCATCGGAAGCGCTCATTGCGCAGGGAGGGAAGAACGTCCAGTTCATCGGACAGTTGAGGACCCGCGGAACGAACGGATATTCGCAATGCTGGGGATACAATGCTCCCAATGGGAAGGAGTATGCCATCATCGGCTGCTTCACCGGAACGCAGATCGTGGATATCTCCACCGATACGCTGAAGGAAGTTGCGTTCATCCCCGGTCCAAGCTCCAGCTGGCGTGAGATGAAGGTCTATCAAAAATATGCGTATGTGGTCACGGAAGGGAACGGAGCGGGACTGCAGATCATCGATCTGGATTCCATGAAGTTAGTGAATACCATCACCAACACGCTGGTACCGACCGGACACACCATTTCCATCGAAGGGAAGTACCTCTATATCAGCGGTTCTCAGTACAAGAGCGGCGGTATCGTCATCTTCGATCTGACCGATCCGGTACATCCGGTATACGCAGGGGAATATCAGGCGCAGTACGTGCACGACTGCGTCATCAAGAACGATACCATCTATGCGGCGGCGATCTACGGACAGGGGATCGATATCATCAGCGCGGTGAACAAAGCGAACCCGACGCGAGTGAGCATCACCAATTACCCGTATTCCGGAACGCACAACACGGATGTGACCGACGATAATCGGTACGTCTTTACCACGGACGAGATCAACGGCGGAACGAACGGAAATATCCTGCGCGTGTGGGACCGTTCCAATGTCACGGATCTGAAACTGGTCGGTACGTACGTGGCCCGTCCGAACACCATTGTGCACAACATCCATCTTAAAGGGAAGTACGGATACCTTGCGCACTACTCGGAAGGGATACGCATCCTGGATATCAAGTATCCGGAGATCCCGGTGGAAGTGGCGCATTACGATACGTACGTCGGGTCGGTCAACAACTATGTCGGCGCGTGGGGCGCATTCCCGTATTACAATTCCAACAAGGTCATCATCTCGGATATCTCCGGCGGACTGTTCGTTATCCGGTTCGCCGGACAGGACGGTTCTGTGAAAGCGGCACGTGCTGTGCTGACCGTGCGTGACTCCGTTACCAAACTGCCGGTGAGCGGTGTGGCGGTGAATGTTCCCGGCTATTTCGAACCGTTCATTACGGACCAGGACGGCAAGGTCCGGTTCGGCGCTGTGACCGATACGGCAACACTCTCGCTCCATAAATCCAGTTTCAATTCCGGATACCGTTCTGCGGTGAAGAAGATCACGATGGTCTATGATTCTCTTGTGAATCTGGAGATCGCAATGCAGCCGCTGCAGACCGGTTCACTCACGGTCACGGCACTCTCCAAACAGAACGGTGCTGCCATCAAATATCTGAATCTGAGCATCCGCGAAACGCCGGTCGCCGGCACCACCGACTCGGCCGGCGCATTCTTCGTTCCGGCATTGCTGGGAAGCGGAACATACACGGTGTATGCCGGACATTGGGGATATGCACCCGATTCTGTGACCCTCATGATCACCGGAGGGATCAACAATACCGCGCAGCTGCAGCTGACCCCGCGCCGGCTGGACGATTTCGAATCCGATCTCGGCTGGACCGTGGGCAGTCCGGAGGATTCCGGAACGACCGGTGTCTGGAAGCGCTCTGCCTCCGTTGCGGCCGTCTTCGGCAAGGATACGCTGCAGCCCGCGGCGGACCATTCGCCTGTCGGCACCCGATTGTTCGTGACCGGTGCAACACCGGTGGCTTCGGATTATGTGGAATACCGAACAACGCTCACTTCGCCGGTGATCAGTCTGGCGGGAATGTCTGAACCGGCTTTCCTATTCTGGAATTTCTTCAACTCCCTCTCTGCCGCGAAGGATGACACGATGTTCGTGGAACTGAGCAATGACGCCGGCACCACATGGAAACGGGCGTTGAAGATCGCCGGCAAGCTGCCGTACTGGAAGCAGTACCGCATCAGTGTGAAGGATCATCTTACTGCGACGGATAAGATGCGGATCCGCTTCGCGGCATTCGACGGCGGCGTGACGAGCATCTTCGACTCCGCGCTGGATGATGTGGAGTTCGGCGACGGTCTGCAGCTGTCGGTCCGTCCGGAAGGTGCAACGGTGCCATCCGCATTCTCGCTGGAACAGAACTATCCCAATCCGTTCAATCCTGTTACGACCGTCCGCTATCATGTTCCGGCAGCCGGTCCAGTCTCTGTGAAAGTGTACGACCTGCTGGGGAAAGAAGTGGCGGTGCTGGCGCAGGGACACCATACTGCCGGGACCTATTCCGTGCAGTTCGATGCTTCGGAACGATCGAGCGGCGTCTATTTCTATACCATGCAGTCCGGTACGTTCACGCAAACGAAAAAATTGGTATACATGCGGTAGCATCACTGCAACGATCTCTCACGGAACACATCAAAACGCTCCGGAGGATCACCGCTTCGATCCCAGCTGTTCCGACTTTACGACAATGCCGTTGCCGCTGTTCCTGCGTCAACGGCATTGTGTTGTACCTGACTGTCGTTGAATGACCGCTTTTCCTTCCGGCTCCTCGCGGCGGATACCGTCCATGGTTTCCCTCTGCATGCCGGTTGATGCACCTCACATTCCTTCCATTCTATATCTTCATATAGTGTTTTCCGCTTCCATCTTCCGATAGGTTGATCGTGTTCATCACAATCACTTATAAGGAGATCTATGAAGCGAATACTGACCAAAGTATCCATCATTGTTGCATGCTGTATCTCATCGGCGTCGGCGCAGTGGCTGCAGACCGGCGGGCCGTACGGGGCAAACGTTTACGGTCTGACAACGAACGGGACCACGATCGTTGCGGCGACCATTTCCGGAGTGTATCGAACGACGAATGACGGTATCTCGTGGTCCCAGTCGAGCGGCATCCCGTCCGGTTCGTATACGGTCAGCGTTATCCCGGCAGGTGGGGACATGTATACCGGGACCGCATCGGGACCGTACCGTTCCACGGACAAAGGAGTGACCTGGACCAGTCTTGATTCCGCCGGACAGGTGGGATATGTAACGGCGGCGATCGGGAAGGATGCGCTGGTGTTCGCCGGCACCTTCAGCGGCCTCTTTACTTCGAAGAACGGCGGAAAGAACTGGAGCGCGAAGGATACCACCATTGCGAACAGACAGGTGAACACCTTCATCATGATGGGGAATACCTTCCTCGCCGGGACCGCAGCAGGTCTGTTCCGCACGACCGATAACGGTGCCACCTGGAAGTTTGCCGATTCCCTCAGTCATTCCGTTTCCATCACCGGATTCGCTCAAAAAGGGAGTCTGTTGTTCGCATCATCGCACTCCGGTGTGTTCTTCTCTGCGGATTCCGGGAAGAAATGGGCGAATGTCAAAGGGGCGAGCGTCAACCAGATCGTCCTGTCGATCGCTTCGGACGGAACCACCATCATGGCAGGGACAGGGAGCGATGGCGTCCATCTCTCCACGAACAACGGCGATACATGGACGAAGGCCGGGGCACTTCCGTCCACTTCCGTATCGAGTGTCGCATTCCGCGGTGTGAACCTGTTTGCGGGGAACCGCTCCGGCGTCTCGCTCTCCACGAACGGCGGTGTGACCTGGTCCGACATGAACACCGGGATCACCGGTACTTCCGTTATCCGGATCGCACGGTCGAACGGGGAACTCCTTGCCGTCACATCCACCAGCGGATTGTTCACTTCCATCAACAACGGTCTCACCTGGAATCCGAATCCGAACAGCGTGAAGGATGTCGTCACATACTCTTCCCATATCGATACCGTTGCCTACCATCTGGGTACGAACTTCGGCATGTACCGGTCGACGGACGGCGGATTGGTGTGGAGCGCCGATTCGACGGGCCTCGGTCAAAACCATGTGATGTATACGTTCGTACGGAACGGGAACCTCTTTGCCGGTTCTACCCACGGAGTGTTCGAGTTCTCGGGAGGGAAGTGGAACGCACGGAACTCCGGACTGCCGAAGAATGCGTATGTAAAGACACTCGCGGCCCATATTGGTGTATTGTTCGCCGCAGTGAATGATTCCGGTATCTTCACCAGTCATGATAAAGGGACCACCTGGAACTATGCCGGTACAGGGATCCCGGCCAAGAATGATGTGCATGCATTCATCTCGATCGGAACCACGCTTTATGTCGGGACCGGTCTGGGCGTTTTCTCGACCACCAATTATGGTTTGAGCTGGAAGAAGTTCACAGCAGGATATCCCGATGGCGGGGCGACCTGCTTAGCATCTGTGAACGGCCATCTTTTCGCCGGCAGTAACGGTTCTGGTGTACACGTTCTGAAAGCGAACGATACCGTCTGGACCGCGGTGAGGACCGGCTATTCCAATGCCACTGTATTCTCTTTGCATATCGAGAACGGCTCGCTCTTTGCCGGGACGAACTCCGGCATCTGGCGGCGGCCGCTCAGCGAGATGGTCACCGGCATCAGCAGCACGTCGGTTCTGCCGTCGCAGTTCGGTCTGCAGCAGAATTTTCCGAACCCGTTCAATCCCGGCACGGTCATCCGGTACGATGTTCCGGCGGCAGGGGATGTGTCGGTGAAGGTGTACGATCTGCTCGGG
>JAVBYA010000071.1 GCA_030824295.1 Bacteroidota bacterium | reverse complement strand
TCACATGCGCGGTGCCGAGGCTGCGGACCAATTCCGGATCCTCACCGAAGCTTTCATACGTACGGCCCCAGCGCTCATTCCGTGCAACTGCCACACAGGGCGCGAATGCCCAGTGGATCCCCGTCCCTTTCATCTCCTTCGCCGTTACCATGGCGACCTTTTCCACGATCGCCGGGTCGTTCGCTGCACCAAGTGCGATATTGTGCGGGAAGATCACTGCGCCGATCACATTGTTGTGGCCATGCACTGCGTCGATCCCGAACAGGATCGGGACCTTCAGACGGGTGCGGTCGGACAGTCCCTGCAGAGAATCATAACAATCCGCCCAGCCTTTGGGACTCAGATCGACGATCTCACTGCTTCCGCCCCACAGGATGGAACCGAGTGAATACTTCACGATATCCTGCGGCGTATTCTTGATCGCCTCATAGTCGACCTGCGTCATCTGGCCGATCTTCTCGTCCAGCGTCATGCTTTTCATCAAACTGCGGACCTTTGCATCGACCGAAGCGGCGGACTGCGTCTGAGCTGTCACAACGGACAGACCCAGGAGGACCATACATACGAAAGAAGCGAACTTCATGGTGTTTTCCTTTGCATTGATATGATTGAACGTGAATTTCTCTTGAGAGCGGTCCTACCGGACCAGCAGCATCTTCTTCATGGAGCGGAATGTCTTCCCTTCCACGGAATACATGTACAATCCGGTCGCAACGGAGTGCCCGGAGGCAGTGCGCGAATCCCACGGGATCATATGTTCACCGCGAGTCAGATGACCGAGCGTCTGTTCATGGATGATCCTGCCCAGAGCATCGAAGATGCGGAGCGTCATCGCTTCATCCTGCACAGCGGTCACGGGGATCAGTGTGCGTCCGTTGAACGGGTTCGGGAAATTCTGGCCTAACACCGGCCGCTCCGGCACATACGGGGTCCGGCTGTTGATGGACGCCACGACCGGCGTGACGATGATGGCGTTCACGACCGCATTATCGATCTCCGCCATGAAATGGATATCCAGCACACCGTCCTTCACCGGCACGGCGCTGATCGTGCGCGAATGCTGCACACGGTATCCGGCATCGCGGACAAGATCGAGCTTACTGATGAACAGACTCTCTTCCGCCGATACGGAGAAATTCCTCTTCCCTTGCTGCGTGAAGAAATTCTCCGCCATGAGCAGTGTGACGCTGTACGTTCCGTTCGGAACGCGGAACCGGTATTTCACGATGCCGTTCGCTTCGGAGCGGAACAATTGCGGATCCGCCGGACCGCTCGACGTTGCCGTGTTGGAATACAGTGCTCCGTCCATCCTGCCGTATTCTGCTGCCGGCCCCCATTCCTGGTCCGGAAGGAAATCATTCAATGCTCCCCCGCCGCAGTTCACTTTCACCGGGAAGGTCAACGGAGCGGACTTGATCAGCACCGCGTTCTTCACACCGGAGGGATTCCTGGCGGCGGAACGGTCCTTCACATTATTGACGATCACATTGGCCACGGAATCGCGGTGATAGTTCGTCATCGTCAGCAGGACCGATTGTCCGTCATCCTGCAACACTGCTGCGGTGACGGGATATGCTGAATTGATATATGTGGAAGGAGTTTGCGCCGAGACGGAGTCCAGCTCTTCTGTGAAGCGGATCATCACACCGTTCTCTTCCGCTCTTGCATGCTTCACAAATGGCCCTGTGTTGTCCGTGTATCCGACAGCATCCTGCTTGGTGAGACAGAGAATGAGGTAACCGTCCTTGAACACAGCATTGGCCGGGATGAAATCGCAGTTGTTCCCGTTGAACGTATGCGTTGCTTTCTGCCACCGCGTTGTATCCCATTCCGTGAATTCGTCCTTCCACTGAACGGTGAAACTGTTTCCGGTACCGACATTCCCGGAATCCGGGGTGTAAGAAGAATAACGGACCCAGTCATAATAGGTGAATGCCGGCAGTGCGTTCTCATCCCACAGTCCCACCCAACCGGAGTAGACCGGAGGCCAGATATTCATCATGATCTTCTGCGGCAGGTTCATCTGCGCGATATGCGCCCCGGTCTGCCGGTGCATCTCCACGCCATCCACGAACCACGCAATATAGTCCGGCGTCCATTCGAATCCATAGTCATGGAAATCGGCAGCAGGATCGAACGGAACACGGCAATGACTGACGTGATTGAGTTGGCCGGGAGTGATAGGATTGAACTGTACAACATCCCTGTACCGGCCGAGGATCTCGATGTCGATCTCGTTCCACTCGGTAGCGGGATAATCATCGTTATACGTGAAGAACGAGGTCAGCATTCCGTCACGGTAGGTGGATTTGAGACGGACCTCGAATCGGCCGTATGTGAAGCTCTCCTTGGAGCGATACTCTGCGCCTTTATAGGTCTTGGCCGGCAGCAGGACAGCACAGCATATCAGAGCAAGAAGGGTCCGCTTCATGTCATTTCAGTAAGGACATCTTTTTTGTGGCGGTGTAAGCACCGGTCCGGATCTTATAGAAGTAGATACCGGATGCGAGCGATGAAGCGTCGAACGGGACGGTATATTCTCCGGCAGAACGTTCTTCGTCCACCAGTGTCCGGACATTCTTGCCGAGGATATCGTAGACCGAGATATTCACCCGTCCGCTCACCGGCAGACGGAAAGAGATGTTGGTCACTGGATTGAATGGGTTGGGGAAGTTCTGATCCAAACCATAAACGGTCGGTAATTTCACTGCGGCCGGTTCGGGCACCGATGTGATATACTCGCTTTTGTCAACGAACTGAGCGTATTTCGCTTTGGCAGAGGCAAAGACCGGTTTCGCGATGTCGCGCTTCATACGGATCAGACCCATGCTTTGGAATCCGTTGTTCTGCCGGTACCAATCGAAGATGGTCCACCAGGTGACGCCGGCAAGGAAGCCGGTCCCGTTCATCCGTCCATCCTTGTACACGGGCAGACGCGGTTCGAACGCGCGGAAGGTGGAATCGAATGTCTCCGTCTGTTTCGTGAACTGGTTCATCTCCTCGCCGGACCAGAATCCGAACTCCGTGGCGATGACCGGCTTGTTGGGATGGGAATCGTTCGCATCCAGCAGGAAATTGCGCGTCCCTTTATACTTACCGAATCCGTACGGGTCATAGAAGATACCGAAGTACATCGTCCACCCCGATACATCCAGCGGTGACATCGATTCATCCCACGGACCCGGACGATCCGCTGCTGCGGATTGGGTGAACAATCGTCCGTCCCAATACTGTGATTCAAGATCGATCTTCATTGCCTGGAAGAACGTGCTGCGTCCGGCCACATCGCGGCATTCATTGGCGAGGCTCCAGAGTCCGATGGACGGACGATTACGGTCACGGAACGCCATCTCCCGGAACATCTGATGATGGATCTGACGGACGCTGTTCTGGATGAGCCACGGGAACACTTCATCGAACCACCAGACCGGGATCTCTTCCATCACGATCATTCCCAGCCGGTCCGCGGCGATGTACGTGAAAGGATGGTTCGGATAGTGACCGGTACGGAGATAGTTCGCATTCACGCTCTTCACCAGCTGCAGATCGGTATAGATCTGTTCCGCCGGAACACTGCGTCCGTACTGCGGATGGTCCTCATGCCGGGCAACGCCGTGCAGAAAGACGATCTTCTCGTTCAGCAGGATCTTATCCCCGGAGGTCTTGATGGTGCGGATGCCGAACTGTGTATGATAGACATCGCGGACCGCACCATTCTGCGAGACCGTCACTTTCATGATATAGAGATTCGGTTTCAGCGGTGACCACAGTTTCGGGTTGGCGACCGTAACCGTGGTCTTCCACACTGCGGCGGAATCTGCCGGCACGAACAAGCTCCCGGCAGCGGTCCCCTGCAGCGGAACTTCACTCCCCGCAAGGTCGGCCGAATACTCGGAACGGAGCAGGAGTGAATCGGTCTTGGCGCTGAACACCTGGGCCATCACATCCACCTTCTCCATGATGTCGTATCGGTTATTGAGCACGACCGCAACATCCAGCGTTCCGTTCACATCCTTCGGTATGACATCGGCCCGGGAGACGGCGGTCCGGCTGCTGAACTCCAGAAAGACATCGTGGATGATGCCGGTATAGTTGAACCAATCACTCTCCACATACGGAACGATATCCTTCCGCGTTCCCCACGGTATATTGTCCACCCGCACAACGAGAACGTTTGCACTGTCAAAACGAAGTGCAGAGGAAACATCGAATGCGAACGGCGTGTATCCCCCTTCATGCCAACCAAGGTAGGTCCCGTTCAGCCACACATCCGCGATATAGTTCACCGCCAGGAAGTTCAATGCGGCAGCCCACTCTTTGAGTGTATCATTCACGGTGAACGACCGGCGGTACCACACGCCGTCCTGATAGATCTCCGGCATACGCTCGTTCGCCGCCAATACATTCTCGATGGCCGGCAGTTGCTTTGCCGTCCACGCCTGATCGTTGTACGACGGAAGATGACGTCCGGCAGCCTCCGAGATCAGCTGAGCATATCCGGCGGAATCGCGCATGGTCAAGCTGAGCGTATGGTTCGCTGCGAAGCGGGCTTTCTTCCATTCCCCCGCCAGGTTCACCATAGGACGGCGCTGCTTTTCGAACGAAGGGACCGGCATTCCGTTTTGATACGGGATCGTCACATCCGAGACCACCTCAAGTTTCAGGGTGGATTTGAGTGTGCCGACCTGTGCGGCGGCGCAGGAGGAGAGAATGATGAGCGTAAGGACGAACCGGATGGTCCTGGACATAAGCGGTGATCCTCGGTGTGGAAAAAACAGCGCAGGGCGGGAGCCGCCCTGCGTCGATTCAGAAATTGATGCCGACGGTGAACTTCTGCACATCCTTCAGGATGCCGAAATCCTGATAGCCGTAGTCGAACGTCACGATGGAGCTTCCGACGATCGCCTGCTTCACCCCGACGCCGAGCGTCATCCCCTCTTCGGATTCTGTGAGGAACATGGACTTGAAGCCGCCGCGGATGGAGATGAAATCATTGAACACATACTCGCCGCCCAGGTCGATGCTCTCGTAGTTGTCGCTGGGATGCGATGCATCGACAGCGATCGTCAGGACATTGGATTCATCTTTATACACCCCGTACGCGATGCCGACGCGGAAATTCAGCGGCAGCATCCACTCTTCGGTGCCGAGATTCGCCGGAATACGTCCGTTGTTCCCGGAGGTCGTTTCATCGATGTCGTGGAACACTACTGTGGAATTGCCGGTCAGCTGCATCTTGGAACCGAAATTGGAGATGGACATACCGAGCACCGCGCCGTCGAACGGAGTGATGTACTTCACGCCGATATCGATCGCCATGGCACTGGCGGACATCCTCCAGATCTTCTGATAGATGAACTTCGGATTGAATCCGATGGAGAATTTGTCGGTCAGTTTCAACGCATAGGCCGCGCTGACCGCGATATCCGATACGGTGAAGGTCTCACCGTTCCCTTCGGGGTTGTCCACCGTGGTAACGAGCATCTCATCGATGCTCGATCCGGTGAAGGTCAGTCCGACCGTTCCCAGATCACCAAGACCGATGGTGGCGCCGAGATAGTTATACTGGATATCGGCGAACCACTGCGTGTGGTCGACGATCACCGAGATTCCGGTGAGGTCTGCGATGCCGGCCGGGTTCCAATAGAGCGAACTCTGGTCGTCCGCTACGGCAACGAAGGCTCCACCCATGGCGAGAGCGCGGGCCCCCTGTCCGATGGAGAGGAACGATGCCGCTGTCGTCCCTTTCTTGGAGACGTTGGATTTGAATGTCTGCGCCTCCGCTGCCGAAGCGCAGAGAAGGATCAGCAGCATGATGGCGATGGTCGTTCTTGAGATGATGGTCATGGTCGTAATCTTTCCTGTCCTATTTGATCACGGCGAATTTGCCGATATGTTCGCCGATGTTCGGGGCTTTCACGTGGAAGACGTACAGGCCATACGCAACTTCCATACCGTCATCCGATATGAGGTCCCATGATGCTGTACCGTTCGTTGCCGGAGTGTTCTTCTCGATGGTCTTCACCAGGAAGCCGGCCGTCGTAAAGATCTTGATGGTGCAGACCGGCGGAAGATTGGTGAAATCGATCTTCCGATCACCGCGTCCGCTTTGATACAGTGTGCGGCGTTCCCATTTCGCAGTGGAGACGTACGGATTCGGGACGACACTGATCCTGGCAAGGTTCGATTTCGCGGCGGATTCATCCATCCGTGAACCGTGCGTTTTGAATTGGAAGAAGTCGCCGCCGGCGAAGAACTTGGTGGTCTTGATCGCGAACTTATCCCCTTCGGCCGGCGTGACCGGAGAAACGAACGGCCGGAAGGTGTAGGCGAAATTGTAGACGATCTTGAAGTCCGATGCATCCTTGTAACCGTCCAGGATGCGGATGGTATCACCGAGCGAGAATTTCCCGTTCAGGTCGATGTCCTGGATGAGGAACTTGCAGCGGTATCCGCTCGTGGTATTGGTGATGGTGAACTTCACGGAATCCGTGATGAACACTGGCGGATCCTCGAACGCTGAGACATCCTGGTTCGTATCGAAGAATTTCACTTCATAATCCGCCGGCCATGCTTTGTTCAATGCCGGGTAGGATTTGTCCATGTTCAGACGGAGAAGCACGTTGGTCTTGCTCCCCGGCAGCCAGCCGGAAGCGGTATCGATCACGGCAATGGAGGTATCGTTCCGCACCGTTATCACGATCCCATCCACCGCAGGACTGACCGCTTTCAGGTTCAATCCTTTTCTGACCGTATCGGTCACATTGGCGGAATTCGTACGGATGATATTGTATGCGGTCGTTCTATAATCCGGGAATTTTCCGGTGGAATCGAACGACACTTTATAGGTATTCCCTTCGACCATCTGAGTGGGATTCACGATGCCGATGCTCATCGAGCCTGTGCCGATCCCCTGCGTCACGCGGAGGGTATTCCCTTCCACTTTTGCGGCGACATAGCCGGCCGCTTCGGCATCGGGGATGACCACCGCACAGTTCTGGTCGACGAACTTGAGCGTTCCATTGAAATCTTCCGAGATGATCTTGGTGCATTCAGAGGGGGTCAAACCGCCCGTCGGACCGAAGAACGGATCGATCTTGGTCGGCACCACACCCTTGTCGTACGAGACGAGTGCGTAATAATATTTCACACCGTTCAGTACCGTGGTGTCGATGTAGGAATTGACGAT
>JAVBYA010000063.1 GCA_030824295.1 Bacteroidota bacterium | reverse complement strand
TTTACGGACAATAACGGTATCGTCTCCACCACCGTCACACCCTCTGAGAATCTCGGATTCCGGAAGATCGTGGCGAGCACCGTGGGTGAGAGCGGCGGTTCCGTGAATGTTCTGCTGAAGAAGGAACTGCCGATCCTGATGTCCGGTGTCCCGATCATTACCGTGCCGGCCGATACCATCAATGTGTTCGACGGCGGCGAGACCACCATCAACTATAAGATCGCCGATGCATCCAACAATCCCATCAGCGAAGGTCATATCGTGAGTGTGGCTGTCTCCGGCAGCGTTGGTTCGGAGATCGGCCTCCGCGGCGACCAGAGTTTTGTGACCCGCGATATCACCGATACTTCGCAGACCAATTACACGCTCATCATCCGGGACGTTGCTCCGCTCGCCGGGACCGGCGGTACATTCGCCGTGACCATCACCGTAGACGGTACGACAGGCCGGTATGCTAAAACGTTCTACGGAACGCTCTATTCGCCGAACAACATCGTCGTGCCGCCGTCGGCACGTGAGCCGGCTCAGATCGCATTCATCAGTTCCACGGCCACGGACCTCTCGGTTGCCGGTGTCGGTGCTCTGGAGAATGCATTGTTGACCTATGAAGTCCGCGATTCGCTCGGCGTACCGATCGACCGCAACAAGAGGACGGTGGCGACCTATTCCATGCAGTTCTTCCCCAATTCGTTCGTCGGCGGGGGAACGGCACCGAAGGTCATCCCGACCATTGACAGCACGGACGATCAGGGAAAACTTCGCGTCTCTGTTGTGAGCGGAACGCAGTCGGGTAATATGCAGATCGTTGTGCGTATCCAGGTCGGACCGAATGTCATCACATCGCAGCCGGTGAAGATCACGATCCATGCCGGCTTCCCGGACCAGGCGCACTTCACCATCACGCCGGGACGGCGCTCATTCCTGGGACATAATCTGTTCAATGAGATACCGTTCACCGTAACGGTCGGCGATACGTTCAGCAACCCTGTTGCGACCGGAACGGCGATCTATTTCCACAGTCAGGCCGGTATCATCCAGACCGGTAGTTCCAACTTCGGTGCATACACGAACAACAGCGGACGTGCCACGGTGAACCTGCTCACGGTCAATCCGACACCGAGTGCCGCACCGTATTCCTATCTGCCGACGGGCGGACCCTATGCCGCTCTCATCAACAGCAGACCGGGATATCATTGGGTCTATGCACAAACGCAGGGACGGAACGGCAAGAATGTGATCGACAGTGTTCTGGTGCTTCAATGCATCAGTCCCATCACGCCTACCGGCATTCCTGCTGCGACGGTGACACTGTCGCCCGGCGGTTCGTCCGCCGACATTCCGATCACACTGAAGGACGGCAACGGGAATCCGCTGCCGGAAGGGACTGTTATCACAGTGTCGTTGACCTATGATGCCGGTATCGCATTCAGCGTGAGCGGCGGTTTGTCGAACGGTGCATCAACGACCCTCTCATCCGGTTCGCTCTTCCCGGGTGCCGGTACAACCGACTTCACGATCCGGGTGAACGACCTGACCTCCGGAGGCGCACCGGTGAATACATCCTGCACCGTTACCATCACGGTAACAACGCCCGCAACGACCGGCGGCACATTCCTCTCCCGTACGATGAGCTTCACCGCGCGGGTCCAATAGGGATAAGGGATCATTGCAGTTCAGAACAACGGCGTCCCGCTTCGGCGGGACGCCGTCATTTTAAAGCAGCCGGAGTGCTGTGCGGAAGACGGAGTCGAACATCGGTTCGGTGAGGGTGCCTGTGAAGGTGTTCTGCTGACTGGGATGGTATGTACCGAGGAGTGTCAGTCGATCGCTGAGAGGGATGACAGCACCGTGGGAGAATTTCGGGCGGCGCGGCAGCTCTGTCCGCTCCAGTGTTCGGAATGCATCGAATGCCGTATCGAATCCGATCTTCCCGAGACCGATAACGATGCGCAGCTGTGACAGGAGTGTGATCTCATCCAGAAGGAACGGGCGGCATGCGGTGAGTTCCTGCGGCAGCGGTTTGTTCTGCGGGGGAGCACATCGGCACGCGGCGGTGATATAGCAATCCTTCAGCCGCAGGCCGTCACGGCGCGAGACGGATCCCGGTGCATTCGCTAGACCTGCCTTGAACAAGGCACGGTAGAGCCACCGTCCGCTCTCATCACCGGTGAACATCCTCCCGGACCGGTTCGCACCATGTGCTGCCGGAGCAAGTCCCACCAGCAATATGCGCGCGTTCGGGTCGCCGAAACCCGGTACCGGCCGTCCCCAGTACTCCTGGTCAGCAAAACGCTTTGTCCGTTCGTGTGCTACACGCTCGCGCCATTCCACAAGACGCGGACAAACCTTGCAGCGCGTAATGGAACGTTGAAGGGAATCAATGGTGCGGGCCATGAGGACAGCGGAACGGACCGCCCGTGAGGACGGTCCGTTACCGTTCATTTGATGGTGGCAAGGAATTCAGTGAGGTGTTTGTTGAAAGCAGGAGGATTCTCAAGATTACTCATATGACCGGCCCCCGGAATGACGAACATCGACGCATTGGGGATCTTATCCTTCATTGATTGTGAAGCCGCCACCGGTGTGATGGCGTCCTTCTCACCCACCAGGATGAGTGTGGGACAAGTGATGGAGGGAAGAGCTGCGGTCGTATCGGTCCGGCCGGCGAGTGCCAGAAGTGTTCCGAAGATCGCGATCGGCGCCGTCCGTTCTACGATGCTCTGGACCATCTTGACAAGGTCCGGATGCGCTTCGAAGGATGCGGGTGCGAAGACGATCTTCACATAGTCCTGCGCATAGAACTTCATGCCGTTCGCTTTCACGAACTTGATGCTGTTGGCCCGTTTCACTTTTGCTTCATTCCCGTCCGCTTCGCTTCTGGTGTCGCATAGAATGAGTCCGCGCACCCGCTGCGGTTCCCGTTCAGCGGCCCGCAAGGCAACGTAGCCCCCCATGGAGAGGCCGCACAGTACGGCAGAGGGGATATGGAGATGGTCCATCAACGCGAACAGATCATCCACGAACAGTTCGATGGAATAGTGACCGGTACCGACCTCGCTCTCACCGTGACCGCGCAGGTCGAACGCCACCACGCGGTTCGTGGCTCCAAGTGCCTCCACCTGGCCGCCGGGGAAATTCCACATTCTGTGGCTGAAGGGGAAGCCGTGGATGAAGATGACCGGTACGGACGACGGGGATCCGACGTCGATGTAGCGGAGGAGCGTATTGTTGATGATGGCTTTCATAGTTTTTACGACAGGGGAGAACGCCGCCGGCGCACTCCGGGATGGTTGAACGGTTCCGCAATAAAAAAAGCGTCCCAGTGAGGGACGCTTCTGCACAACAATGGATCATTTCCGCTTTGCGATCGATACATAGTCCCTGGTATCGTGTCCAAGATAGATCTGACGCGGTCGCGCGATCTTCTGGTCCTCGTCCAGGATCATCTCCTGCCAGTGGGTGATCCATCCCGACGTTCGCGGGATGGCGAACAGCACCGGGAAGAATTCGGTGGGGAATCCCATCGCTTTGTAGATGAGACCGGAATAGAAATCCACGTTCGGGTAGAGTTTCCGTTTCACGAAATACTCGTCGCTCAGAGCGATGCGTTCCAGCTCCAGTGCGATCTCCAGTTTCGGGTCGACGCCGGTCACTTTGAACACATCATCCGCGAGCTTCTTGATCACTTTCGCACGGGGATCGTAGTTCTTATACACACGGTGGCCGAAGCCCATCAGGCGGCCTTCGCCTTTCTTCACCTTCTCGATGAAGGCGGGGACCTGGTCGATGGTGCCGATATGGTCCAGCATCCGCAGCACTGCTTCGTTCGCACCGCCGTGCAGCGGACCGTACAATGCCGCTGCTGCTGCCGCTGTAGCGGAATACGGGTCCACGTGCGAGCTGCCGACACTGCGCATAGCGCTGGTGCTGCAATTCTGTTCGTGGTCCGCATGCAGGATGAAGAGGATGTTCAGCGCCTTCTCGAAGATGGCCGGGACCTCGTACCGCGGTGTGCCGATGCTGTACATCATGTTCAGGAAGTTCTGGATGAAGGAGAGATCGTTGTTCGGATAGACGTACGGCATCCCTTTGATATGACGGTAGGAGAATGCTGCGATCGTCGGTACCTTCCCGATCAGGCGGAGGATCTGCTTCTGCCGCACTTCCGGACGGAAGATCTGATTCGCTTCCGGATAGAAGGTGGAGAGCGCCGCCACGGTGCTGATGAACATCCCCATCGGATGCGCGTCGTACCGGAAGCCTTCCATGAGCTTCTTCACGTTCTCGTGGATGTAGGTGTGCTGTTTGATCTCCTCTTCCCATTGCTGCAGCTGCGCGGCTGTCGGCAATTCTCCGTAGAGGAGCAGATACGTCACTTCCAGATAGGAACTTTGTTCCGCCAGCTGCTCGATCGGATATCCCCGGTAGCGGAGGATCCCTTTGTCACCGTCGATGTACGTGACCGTACTCTTGCAGGAAGCGGTGTTCATGAAGGCGGGATCGTAGGTCATCATCCCGAAATCGTCGTCATTCACCTTGATCTTCCGCAGGTCCGTGGCGTGGATGGTGCCATGGGCGATCGGCATCTCGTAGACCTTGCCGGTGCGGTTATCGGTGATGGTGAGTGTTTCGTTGGCCATAATGCTCCAGAGTGTAGGGTTAGTAAACGGATTGAGAGAACAATGAAAGTTCTTTTGCAGAAGCTGCTTCGACCTCGGCATGCAGACTGTTGCCGTTCGCATCCATGGTTACAATGGCGGGGAAGTCCTTCACCGTAAGATGCCACATCGCTTCCGGGAGACCGAACTGCTCAAGGTCCACACCGTCCACGGAGGTGATGCACTGCGCATAATACTGTGCCGCACCGCCGATAGCGTTCAGATAGACGGCGCCGTGCTGTTTCAGCGCAGCGAGGGTCTTTGCACCCATACCCCCTTTGCCGATCACGGCGCGGAGTCCGAACTTGCGGATGATATCCGCCTGATACGGCTCCTCGCGGCTGCTGGTGGTGGGACCGGCAGCGGTGATCTTCCACGCGCCGTTCTGTTTGATGGTGACCGGACCGCAGTGATACAATGCCTGACCGTTCAGGTCCACCGGCGGTTCATTGTGCATGAGATGTGCATGGATCGCGTCACGGCCGGTATACATCCGTCCGCTGATCAGCACCACATCACCGACCTTCAGGGAGCGGACCTTCTCTTCTGTCAGCGGTGTGGTGAGCAGGATCTCCTTGCCGGTACGGGCTGTCGCAGTACCCTTTCCCATGGTGATGACGGGGGCATCCTCTTTATACAACCACCGTTTAACGGCACCGGTCTTCGCATCGAGCACAACACCCTGACGCCGGAACGCCCAGCAATCGTAGGCAACTGAGACGAAGAAACTGGCCGGCAGACGGTTCTGCACGCCGATCTTGCAGCCGATGAGTGTGGCGTTACCGCCGAATCCCATTGTGCCGATCTTCAGATCGTTGGCGTGTTCCATGATATACTGTTCAAGGGAGGCCAGTTCCGGGTTCGGATTCACATCATCCAGTGTGCGGAAGAGCTGCATCTTGGCATGTTCGTATCCGGACGTCCTGTCCCCGCCGACGCATACACCGACAGCACCGATGGCGCAGCCGTGTCCCTGCGCCTGCCAGACGGCATGGAGGATGCATTTCCGGATACCGTCCAGGTTCCGCCCGGCCTTGCCGAGATGCTCGAGCTCCATCGGGAGGGAATATTGGATGTTCTTGTTCTCACAGCCGCCCCCTTTCAGGAGCAGTTTCACTTCGATCTCGTCTTGATTCTCCCATTGTTCCCAATGCATCACCGGGGTGCCGGCGCCGAGATTGTCACCGCTGTTCTTTCCGGTGAGAGAGTCGACGGAATTCGAACGGAGTTTCCCCGATCTCGTACTCTCGGCAACGGCTTCGCGGATCCATTTCTTCATCTCGATCTGGTTCGCACCGACCGGGGTGTGGATGATGAAGGTCGGCATACCGGTATCCTGACAAATAGGACCGACCGCATCGCACGCCATATCGATGTTGGTAGCGATGGTCTCGAGTGCGAGCGCGGAGCGTGTCCCTTCCGTTTCGGTCAGTTGGGCTTTCTGGATCGCTTTACGGACATCAGGAGGGAGGTTGCTGGATGTATCGGCGATCAGCGACAGGATGCTGTTCTTGAAATCGTTCATAGACACCTCATCAGCGGAAATCCTCGTTCCAATAGGTGAAGTTCTCGCTCTGGTTCATCAATGCGATCTTCGACGGCACGATCTGCAGCAGCACCTGATGCGATGCTTCATTGTAGGAAATGTCGAGGGAAAAGCTGAACTTGAATTGGATGGAACTCTCGTTGGTCTTTGCTGCCTGTGCCGTCTGTTTATTCACGAACCAGGTGAATTCGGGTGTGGTATTCAGATGGAGATATGCACGGCGGTAACCGCCGGAATTCTTCTCAGTAATGGAAACATACTTGTTCGACGGAACGATGATCGCAATGTCGCTTTTCTTCGGCTGCAGCAGGATCTGCGTGGGGGATGTGATCCCGTACGTTTGATTGTCCGCATTATATTTCAGCAGGTCCGCTTTGAGCCAGACGGAGAAGATCTTCGTATTGAGTTTGTTCTCCGAGTAGAACGCACGGATCCTTGCAATGAACTCATCGTTGACCTTACGGATACGGTCGTCGTAGTCCGCGGTCGATTCAAACTCATCCTTCACGGTGGCAAGGGAGAGACGGCTGTCTGAAAGTGTTTTCAGACTGTCCCATGCGGTTTTGATCAGTTCCATGCATTGCTGCGGTGTGAGCGTCTGAGCAGGATCATGATCAGTGAGAATGGATTGGGAGGAGAGACCCGACGTCCCAAGGATGAAGAACGCCAGTATTATCGATAATCTCATAGGGAATCCTTCAATTTTCTTTGGGAAATATACAACTTTTTTCGTGATTTTGTAGAAAAATCTGATGAAATTCAAGAAATGAGACCAATGACTCTGTTCCATTCCTGCCTGCTCGTGATGCTCTTTTCGCTTTCGGCATGCGATAAGGGATTGGACCCGAATACTGTGAGCGAGCCGGGATTCGGCGGGACGATCACGTATGCCGATGTCTTCCCGCCTTCCGACAGTCTCCGTGATCTCCGACTGGTAGCCGTTCCGTATTATCCGATCGATACGTTGTTCCAGCCGCTGATCCTGAA
>JAVBYA010000228.1 GCA_030824295.1 Bacteroidota bacterium | reverse complement strand
TCAGTGCCCTCATCCTCGTCATCGGGCTCACGTTGGCGTTCGCCGTGGTGCGTATGCTCCTGGGGCCGCTGGAACAGATGGCGGAAACATTCCAACGCATCGCACGGGGCGATTTTTCGCAGCACGTACAGATCTCTGATTTTGCCGAAGTGAACCGGCTGGGCGAGGCATTCAACAGCATGGTGGATGATATCGCCGTACTGCAGTATGAACTCCAGCGGATGAACAAGACCCTGGAACAACGGATCAGTGACCGGACCAGCGATCTGGAGAAAGCAGTGGAGCAGCACACCCGAACGGAAGCAGCGCTTCGGGACAGTGAGGAACGGTTCCGAGCTCTCGTTGAACTCTCGCCCGATGCGATCGTGGTCTATGCGGAAGGAGGGTTCACGTTCATCAATCCTTCGGCGCTGACGATCTTCCGTGTGGCACCGGGGGGAACGCTGAACGGCGCATCCCTGTATGATCTGATGCCCCTCGCGCAAGCCCCTCTGTTCGAGGAACTGCTGCAGCGGATCATCAATGGCACAGCGGTGAACATCCTCACGGAACAGCCGTTCCTGAGAGAGGATGGGACGGAATTCATTGCAGAAGTAGCGGCGACAAAGCTCGTGTACCGCGGAGAACCAGCGGTGCAGATCGTTATCCGGGATATCTCAGAGCGGATCCGGAATGAGCGGAAAAGGATCGACCTGGAGCAGCAGCTGCTGCATGTGCAGAAGAAAGAGATCATCAGTACACTGGCGAGCGGACTGGCCCACGATATCCTGAATATCTTGGGGATCATCGGCACCTCCATCAATAAACTGCTCTTCATGCGGGATGTGACGCACGATTCGATCAATGAGAGTGCCGAGCAGATATCGAAGGCAACGGAACGGGGGAAAGCGCTCGTGCGGCAGCTGCTCTCATTCGCCCGGAAATCGGAACTGAACTTCGATTCCATCAATATGAACACGGTCGTCACGGAGATCACATCGGTCATCCAGCGGACCTTCCCCGGTTCCATCGCGATCAAGAATGAACTTGCTCCGGACCTGCCATTGATCCGGGCGGACAGCAATCAACTGCATCAAGCGTTACTCAATCTTTGCCTGAATGCGCGCGATGCCATCCAGGATGCCGGTTTGATCACCATCTCCACCAGCGATGCCATACGGCCCTCCGACGCTTCTTTCCGGGACCAGACGACCCGCTACATCTGTCTCTGTGTATCGGATGATGGGATCGGGATGTCGGAAGAGGTCCTGAGAAGGATCTACGAACCGTTCTTCACCACGAAGAGCGAGGGGACCGGGTCCGGACTCGGGATGGCGATGGTACGGGGCATTATGGAGAATCACCGGGGAATGATCGAGGTCGATACGGCGGTCAGGAAGGGGACGGTGTTCCGTTTATTCTTCCCGCTGTAGATCAATAAAAAAGCCCATCGGTCGGATGGGCTTTTTTATTCTAAAACGGTGTTAACGCTCAGCGGAACAGTTCCACCAGCCAGAAACTGAACGCACCGATCGCGGCAGAGGTGGGGATCGTCAGGACCCAGACGATCACAATATTATTCACAACACCCCAGCGGACCGCGGAGAGACGGCGCGTTGCTCCCACACCCATGATCGACCCGGTGATGGTGTGGGTCGTACTGACCGGAATTCCGGCGACAGCAGTACCTAACAGCATAAATGCGCCTGCACCTTCTGCACAGAACCCATGGACCGGTTTCAAATGGGTCAATTTGACTCCCATCGTTCCGATCACCTTCCAGCCTCCCATCAACGTGCCCAAACCGATGGCGGTATGCGCAGTAAGGATAACCCAGACCGGCACATACATCTCTCCGCCATTGAAATAGCCTGTCGAATAGAGAAGGATGGTGATGATACCCATGGTCTTTTGTGCATCATTGGTGCCGTGCCCCAGACTGAATGCAGCTGAAGAAAGAAGCTGACCGACACGGAAGAGTTTGTCCACTTTGCGGACATTCCACCGCCGAAAGATCCACGTGACGATAATCATCAATATGAATCCAAGCACGAATCCGATCAGTGGAGAAAGGAAGATGAAGAGGACGACCTTGTTGATCCCCTCGAAATTCAGGGATGCGATACCGCCTTTGAAGAGTCCAGCGCCGGCGAGACCGCCGATCAACGCATGCGACACACTGATCGGAAAACCGTAATGTGTGCAGAGATGCGTCCAGAGTACCGAACCGATCAAAGATGCCAGGATGAGATCAGGGGTGACGATATTCGGGTCGATGATCCCTTTTCCAATGGTCTTTGCGACGGCAACACCGAATCCGAACGCGGCAACAAAGTTGAAGAACGCCGCCCAGGCGACCGCCATCTTTGGAGAGAGAACGCGCGTTGAAACGATGGTGGCGATGGAGTTCGCTGCGTCGTTCATCCCGTTCAAAAAATCAAAGACCAATGCAACGAAGATGATGAAGATGATGTAGAATTCCATTCCCAGTCCTCGTTGTTAAGCGTTCTTGATCATGATCGATTCGAGCACATTGGCGACATCCTCACACTTGTCCGTTGCCGTTTCCAGCGTCACGAGCACTTCCTTGGTCTTGATGAGTTCGATGGCATCCGATTCCTTCTCGAACAGGTCTGCGATCGCCTGATTGAAGATGTCATCCGCGTCGTTCTCGAACTGATTCACACTGTGAAGGATCTTCTGCAGTTCTTCGTTCCGACGGCTGTCCGTGATGAGCAGAACACCTTTCTGCAGCTCCACTGCGCATTGATAGATCACATCGGTGAGTTTTTGGATCGCAGAGGAGTTCTTCTTGATCTTATAGAGGTAGAATCGGTTCGCGCTGCCGTCGATCAGGTCCATCACATCATCCATGACGGAGGCGAGCGTATGGATATCCTCGCGGTCGAGCGGAGTGACGAACGTGCGGTTCAGTTCCGTGAAGATCTCGTGAGTGATGGAGTCCGCTTTATGTTCGATCTCCTGGATCTTCTTCACGACCGATTCCCGTTCACCGCTGGGAAGGGAGGGGAGTGTCCGGAGTGTGTCTGCTCCTTCCACGATGGTCTTGGACAGCTTGTCGAAAAGGACGAAGAATTTCTCGTCATGGGGCAAGAGAGCCTGGATAAGATTGTCGATGCGCATAGAGGATTCCATTCGTTGTATAGTGGGACATGCAGCGTTTCGTGCACAATAATAGAGAAGAAATGCTCAAAATGAAATAGGTGCAATGTTATGGTATTGTTACGCGTGCATAATTCCGGATAATTTGATATACTTTACCACTTCATCAGAATATCGTCTAACCAGGAGAAAATTATGACATTGAACCGCCGTTCATTCTTCCGCCGGACCGCTGTAGCCGCTGCTGCCGGTTCTTTCCTGCCTGCACTGTCGCAATTCTCCATTGGAGCACAATCCTCTAAGCGGATGACCATGACCGTCCGGCCGTACACTTTGGATTTGAAGCATGTGTTCACAGTCGCATCGTTGAGCCGCACGACCACCCCGGTCGTTTTGGTCGAGATAGAATACGACGGCGTCATCGGATATGGAGAAGCCTCCATGCCTCCGTATCTGGGAGAATCGCAGGAGAGTGTGATGGCATTCCTGAAACGGGTGGATCTCTCAAAGTACCCCGATCCGTTCGATCTGGAAGCCATATTGACGGATATCGATTCTCTCGCATTCCATAACACTGCGGCAAAAGCCGCAGTGGATATCGCGCTGCACGACCTTGTCGGGAAGCTCATCGGCCAGCCTTGGCATCGCATTTGGGGATACAATAAAGCGAAGGCGCCGAATACGACCTTCACCATCGGGATCGATACAGCGGATGTGGTGCGTGAGAAAACGAAGGAAGCGGCCGGTTTCAAGATCCTGAAAGTGAAACTGGGAAAGGCCAATGATAAGGAAATGATCGAATCGGTCCGCGCGGTGACGAACGTTCCGCTTACCGCAGATCCGAATCAGGGATGGAAGGACAAGTTCTACGCACTGGATATGATCCACTGGCTGAAGGAGAAAGGGGTGGTGTATGTGGAGCAGCCGATGGCGAAAGAACGGCTGGATGACCATGCATGGCTCACGGAACGCAGTCCGCTCCCCATTCTGGCGGACGAGAGCTGTCAACGGTTGGCGGACATTCCGAACGTTGTCGGGGCCTACAGCGGCATCGTCATCAAACTGATGAAATGTACCGGAATGCGGGAAGCACACAAGATGATCACGCTTGCCCGTGCGAACAATATGAAGATCATGTTCGGATGCATGACGGAGACCTCGTGCGCCATCTCTGCCGCATCGCATCTCTCTCCGATGGTGGATTGGGCCGATCTGGACGGCATGCTGCTGATCAAGAACGATGCGTTCAGCGGAACCACAGTTGTGGATGGACGGCTTGTGCTGAGCGACGGACCAGGCATCGGAGTGAAGAGGAGATAGCAGCCATTGTACCCCAGACAAGCATCGCAGGTATATGTATGAGGACCATCATCTCCTTCCTTCTGCTCATGTCGGTCGTGTCCGCCGAAACTCCGGACTGGGTCACGCACTACGGCAAAAGCAAGAGATTTCCCGACGTACAGTATCTGACCGGATACGGTATCGCTGCAGTATCATCAGCCTCGAACGATGAGGATGTGCGGTCAGCGGCGATATCGAATGCACGGAGGAATCTCATTGAAAAGATCCGTGTGAATATCCAGTCGACCGTTGCATCGAGAACGGAAGAGACGGGGGATGCCTTTGCGTCATTCTTCTCGACGGCAACTCAATCGACGTCGAACCTGGAGATCCAGGGACTGGAGACGGAAACATTCTTCGGGAGCGATGCGGTTCATGCATTGGTCTACGTGAAGCGGGAGAACATCGCATCCCTCTACTCAGGGAAGATCGCCTCCCTGAAGCAGGAGATCGAAGCGAAGATCCGGCTTGCCAAGACCCTTGAACAGCAGAACGCATCGACGAAGGCATTGAATGAATACCTTTCCGGATATCCGTTGCTTCGGCAGCTGGAAGAGGCACAATCGATCCTGACGTTCGTCACGATTTCGAATTCCCTCAATGACCTTCAAAAGAGTGCCGCTGCGAATGAGATCACGATCGGTCAGATCCGGGAAGCTGTCGCCAAATTGGTGCAGCGTCCGATCTCTTCAGTTGATGATCTGGCATGGTTCCTCGTGTATCAGTTAAAGGAGCAAATGGATCTGATCGGGAACGGGCGGCTGCGTGTTGCGGTGGCCCCGCTGGTATATCAAGATACGAAGATGGGGAGTTCGTTCTCCCGCTATTTCCATCAGGTGATAGAACAGAAACTATCGGAAGTTGCGCAATGGGATGCTGTTCCTCACGCAGCTGCGCAATACCTGCTCAGCGGATCCTACTGGGAACAGAACGATCGTGTGAAGTATATCGTGAACATCCGAAGCGTTCCGGAGGGAAGGATCATCGCCAGTGCCGAGGCGACAGTGCCGGCGTCGGTCCCCGCCGCCTCCGGAAAGAGTTTGACACCGGAGAACTATAAAAGTGCGCTGGTCGATCAGAGGATCTTCGCAGCGGGAGAGACTGCCGGAGGAGGGCTGGTCATTGAAGGGTGGACGAACAAAGAAACGCAGGGAAATCTTTTTGCAGAGGGTGAGAAGATGAAGGTGATCGTTCGGGTGAATACAGCCAGTTACATCCGCATGATCTATCATATGGCGGACGGGAAGCGGGTCCTGTTGTACGATCAGTACTTCCTTGATGCATCAAAGGTCAATATCGCTTACGAGATCCCCCAGGAATTCGAATGTTCACCCCCATTCGGCAGTGAGGTCCTGCAGATCGTTGCACGCACCACACCGTTCGAGAAGATCTCGGTGGTGCATCAGGATGGATACGATTATTTGAAGGATGATCTTGCTGCGTTCGTCGTCAAAACGCGTGGCATGAAAGCAGCGTCGCCGGCCGCCATGCAGAGCGAGACAAGGATCATGATCACCACGATGAAGGACTGACCGCCGCTCTCCGTCGATCATCCGTTCTGTATATCGATGCATGGCCGGACGGCGGAGAAGCGAATTCAGAACCAATACAGGGAGTTCCACAGCGCTGCCATCGATGTAGCCGCAAATATCCCGTCAAACCTCCCGTTTTCTACATTCACCACTTACCATTGCCCTACAATGAATCTGTCCCGCAGTTGTTTGACATTTCAGAAACTCGCCATTCCGATCGCCCTTCTGGCTTTCCTTCTGCCATCTGTACGCTCAGAAAGCAATGTGCCGAAGGACCGGTTCCGTATCGGGATCGAACGTCCATCGGGCAGTACGGTGAATAAAATGCGATTCAGTGATGATGGCCGTTTGCTGCTGACCATGGGTCAGGAGATCTGGAATGTGTGGGAAGTGAGGACCGGAAGGAAGCTGCTTTCCTTCACCGAAAAACAATTATTCGGATCGGATGTGCTGCATTATTTCAGGATGATCCCGGATTACGATGCTGAAGTTCTGTATGTCGCTTACTTCAACGGCAGTGAAGTGAAGTTCGCGGGGATATCGCTGAGGACCGAAGAGTTCGTTCCGGTGAAGAGGAAGTTCCCAACGAAGATCGTCGATCATAAAGGGACCAACAATGAGAACAATTCCACGGTGATCGTTACACACAATGACGGCGTTGTCACCGTTACACGGTACAGTTCCCTGAGTAGGGAAGTATGGAATGACAATACATTCACCGTTGAACAGAACGGGATATGGACGTTCGATCAGGATGATGCCGCATTGAAAGAATTGCTGCAGGGGAAGAGCTATCGATTATCGCAACGTGCAATTGCGAACGGCGTTGCCGCATTCTCGATACGGCATACCGTCCTTGCGTCGAACCATCAGAATACGATCCACAATTTCCTGACGAATGAAGAGTATGCCATACCTGTTCCGGATGGATTCCTTCGCGGCGTGAGACAATTCTCTCCAGTCGATCCCGTGATCGCCGTGGGGAATGAACGGAAACTCGTCCTGTACAATTGGATGTCAAAGGAACTTGTGACGGTCACAACAGACGATGACCGGATGATCACGGAGAATTATAGTGCCTACAATTCACTCGGGAACATCTCTCTGAAGGACGGATTCGCCGTCCATTGTCAGAAAGGGATGATCCATGTGGCCGACCTCAACAAACTGTCCATGGCAGGTTCGGTCCATCTTAAAGAGAACATGCCCAAGAGTACATACCCGCTGA
>JAVBYA010000124.1 GCA_030824295.1 Bacteroidota bacterium | reverse complement strand
GAAATTGCAGGACAGCAATACAGAGTGAATCCGGCAGAAAAGCTGTATGTGTCGAAACTCGATAGTGCTGTGGACAGTGTCGTGACGTTCGATAAAGTGCTGCTTCGCGCGGACGACAAGAAGGTCACGGTCGGTAACCCGGTCGTGAAGGGCGCTTCGGTCGTGGCGAAAGTACTTGCACACAGCAAGGACGATAAAGTGATCGTGTTCAAGAAGAAACGCCGCAAAGGGTATCGCGTGAAACGGGGTCACCGTCAGCAGTACACGCAGATCGAAATCACGTCAATCAATTAAGTCTACGATTTAGAGGAGTTTGAACCATGGCACATAAAAAAGGGGCCGGAAGTACTAAGAACGGGCGCGACAGTAATGCCCAGCGTCTTGGTGTGAAGCGTTTCGGCGGAGAATTGGTCAATGCGGGCGAGATCCTGGTGCGGCAGCGCGGTACGAAGTTCCACCCGGGCGATAATGTCGGCCGCGGCGGCGACGATACCCTCTTCGCACTGAAGACCGGACGCGTGAAGTTCCATATGATCAGCAAGACCCGTCAGGCTGTCTCGATCATCACGCAGTAACCCCCTGCGGGAACATTGAAGAATGGTATACCAAGCGTCCGCTGTTGTGGACGCTTTTTTTTTACCCGGCTGCTTCACCTGTCCCTGCCGGGGACTCAGTCATTCACCCAGTCATCACATCTTGAGGAGAACGTATGAAGATCACCGTCATTGGAGCAGGCAACGTGGGCGCCACCGCCGCACAGCGCATCGCAGAGAAGGAACTTGCCAACGAAGTCGTCCTGGTGGACATCGTGGAAGGCGTCCCGCAGGGCAAAGGTCTGGACATGTATGAATCCGCCCCCGTGGAAGGGTTCGACACCGTTGTGACCGGCACGAACACCTACGACGCGACCGCCGGTTCCGCCATCGTTGTCATCACCGCCGGCATCCCGCGCAAACCGGGGATGAGCCGCGACGACCTGTTGAACACGAACGCCGGCATCATCAAATCCGTTACCGAACAGGTCTGTGCGAAATCCCCGGACGCGATCCTCATCGTTGTCTCGAACCCGCTGGATGTCATGGTCTACGTCGCTCAGAAGGCCTCCGGCTTCCCGCGCGAACGCGTGATCGGTATGGCCGGTGTGCTGGATACCGCCCGCTACCGCACCTTCATCGCAATGGAACTCGGTGTGTCCGTTGAGGATATCACCGCATTGATCCTGGGCGGACACGGCGACTCCATGGTCCCGCTCCCCCGCTATACATCCGTGGCCGGCATTCCGCTCACCGAACTGATGTCCCAGGAGAAGATCGACGCCATCGTGAAACGTGCGCAGAACGGCGGCATCGAGATCGTCAACCACCTGAAGACCGGCAGTGCGTTCTATGCTCCCTCTTCCGCCGCGGTCCAGATGGTGGAAGCGATCGTGAAGGACAAGAAACGCATCCTCCCCTGCGCTGTGATGCTGAACGGCGAATACGGCATCAAGGATACCGTCGTCGGCGTACCGGTGAAACTGGGACGCAAGGGAATGGAACAGATCATCGAGATCAAACTGACCGCCGAAGAGACCGCCGCACTGAAGAAATCGGCCGATGATGTGAAAGTGAACATGGATAAAGTGAACCTCTGATACTTTCCCCATGAGAACGATCATCCTGCTGTTCTGTATGATCTCCGTAAGCCTGTCGGACGAAGTGACTCTGAAGACAGGCTTTACTGTTCGTGGAATAACGATCCTGGAGATCGACCACTCCGCGCTGATGTACCGCAGCCATGACAGCGGTTCCGTCCGCATTCCGATCCGGAATATCGATCACATCATCCAGTCCTCGGACGGGACTCCTCAGCGCGTCCATCTTCGCAATGGTACGGTGCTGGAAGGAGTGATCACGGCATTGGACCACCGTGCAGCCGGATTCATCACTGCACAGGGCGATACCGTGGTCATCGAACCTTCCGAAGCGTTCCGCATCGAAGGTCCTTCTCCTGCGCTCTCCTTCCGAACCTCGGACGGTCGGTACATGTTCCTTACGCGTCGCAACGTCCGTTTCATCGGCGGAAGACCTGCTGCTCAACCGGGCGATCCGCACTATCGCGTGCTGGTATCTGCATCGGCGGCCATCCCGGCCGCATCGAACTCCTTTTCCCTCCCCGGGCTCATTCAGGAAACGCCGCGCACAGGATACAGCGTAGCGTTCTCTGTTGAGTATGCTGTGAATACACTGCACAGTCTCTCCTGTTCTTACCGCTATATCGAGAACGGTCTCAGCGGACCGGATTCGGTCGGCGCATCCGTAACGGACTGGAGCGGTCACCTTCTTATGGGAGGTCTGAAACGATACTTTTCGGCAACAGCATTGGGAACATTCTCTGCAGAAGTACAGCTCGGATATCTCTATTCCATGCCTCCGGAATTCCGGTATCTCACGTCCGAACCAACAAGCGGTACCGTATTCAGTTTTGGAGTTGGATATTACTTTACCGATGATGTTTCCTTCATTCTGTCCTATATTACGGCGTCACCGTCCGTCACCATGACCTATTCTCCCATCTCACGGTCTTCCACCCGCCACACCTCCGACCAACGATTCACATATTTCCTCGCCGGATTATCGTATACCCTGGGTTCGGATGGAGAGTGAGCAACTCCGCGCACAGCAACGTCACTACGGTGATTCAGGCCGCCAACGGGAACCCTCCGCCGATACAATGTTACTTGCACGATAGTTTCATTCATTCTCCCACACCGTGGTGCGCTACTCCCGTACATCGTATCGACCGACCGCGCTGAAACAGAACATGCCATGACCGCCGCATCGAATGATGCTCCCCGGTCATGGCATGCGTTATTCTAATCACTTCTTTTATTGCTTCGGTTCTTCGTCAGAACCTTCGTCTTTTCTCAGTTCATTATTAATTGTCAATTGCTCTTCGGTATCCCCATCTCCTCCAGCAGGAATCCTGCTTCTCCAACCTTCTCCACATTCCACAGCACATAGCGGATGTCCACGGCAATGGACCGGCTGTAGCTCTGGTCCCAGGCGTAGTCGTTGATCGTCGCCTCGAATGCGCGGTCAAAATTGACGCCGATGAGTTCTCCTTTTGCATTGAGCACCGGACTGCCGGAATTCCCGCCGGTCGTGTCCATATCATAGAGGATGGCCACCGGAACGTCCTTCAGCGCGGGATGGATGTAGCGACCGAAATCCTTCTTCGCATACAGGTCGCGGATGCGCTGCGGCGTGTTATAGTCCGGATCGTCGGACGTCTTCTGCATCACGCCGGTGAGCGTGGAGATCGGGGAGAAATACGTTGCGTCGGAAGGACTATATCCGCGGATGGTCCCGTACGTCATCCGGAGCGTTGAGTTCGCATCCGGGATGAAGTCGGTCTTCTTCCACTGCTGTTTCACTTCCACCAGTTTTCCGGAGAGACGGTTCAGTTCGCCGGTCCGCTTCCGGTTGACCAGGTTCTGCGCTTCGATCACCGGCGTCATGGTCCGTGCGAATTCGATGAGCGGATCGTTGGCGCTTTTCAGCTGTTCCGGCGTCATGGCGAGCGCCTGTTCGATGAAAGCCGGATCGGCCAGACGCGTGGCAGCGAACGAGGTGTCGACGAACCGGGATATGTCCTTCAGTGCCGCCGCCGGAGCGATGGATTGCTCCGCCGGGAGTTTGGCCGCATCTTTCAGTATCTCCGTCAGGAACAACCGGTCGATCCCCTGATTGAAGCTCTTCAGGGAAGCGGTCAGGGATTGTTTCAGCGCTGATGCATTCTTCTCCGTGAACTGAACGCCGCGCAGCGAATCGGGTTTCTGACGCTCTTCCGCGGCGCGGAGCAGCGTGTTGCCGATGCCGAGCAGCGTGGAACTGCCGATGATGTTGGAGAGGATGTTCGACCGCTGTGCATCGCTGCGCATCTCTTCGAACACCGCTTTGATGCCGGGCAGGACGCCGCTGAACGATTCTTTCCGCTTCGCATCCGCCGCAATGAACGCCAGCAGTTCCTCCTCTTCCTTCTGCTTCTTCGCGATCACCGGAAGGTTCGAGAACCCTTTCATTTTACCGCGGAAGTTCTTCTCCACGTTCGCCAGGGATTTGATGCGTGCGGTCAGCGCCAGCGCCACTGCCGGATCGTTCTTCCCGGCCGCCTGCATCTGTGCGATCATCCAGGCATTCCGCTGCTGCGTGTACGGCAGACGGATATCCCGCTCATATTCAAGATAGTACGATGTCTGATGCCGGAATGTGCGTCCGGGATACCCGAGAATGAACACGAGATCCTTCTCACTGACGCCGTTCGGATTCACGGTGAAATGGTTCTTCGGCACGAATGGTTTGTTCGCCGCGGAATATTCCGCCGGCTGACCGTCCGGTCCCACGTATGCGCGGATGAAGGAGAAATCCCCCGTGTGCCGCGGCCAGACCCAGTTATCGTTCTCGCCGCCGAACTCGCCGACGGAACGAGGCGGCACGTACACCAGACGGATATCCTTGATGGTCTTATGGATGAACAGAACATAGGTCTTCCCGGCGAACATCTCGGCGACCGATGCGGTCACCCCCTGTTTGGACTTCTCAGCCGCCGTGATGAGCGCTTTGGAGTTCCGGTCGATGATGCGGGTCCGCTCCACCGGATCCGTTGTATCCGCGATACCCGCCAGCACCTCGGCCGAGACATCGCGGTACGAATCGATGATGCGGGCGGTGAGACCCTTGGCCGGGATCTCCTGTTCGCGGCTCCGCGCCACGAAACCGTTCGTCACATAGTCGTTCTGCACCATGCTCACCTGCTGCACCGCTCCGAACACGCAGTGATGATTGGTGATGATGAGTCCTTCGGCGGAGACGAACGATGCGCTGCAGCCCCCCACGTTCACACTGGCATCCACCAGACTGGTGCCGTTTGGATTATAGATATCCTTCGCCGTCACTTTAAACCCTTTTTTCTTCAGGTCCAGTTTATGGATCTCGGAGAGCGGGTACATTCCCTCGTCGGACAGCAGCAGGGAGACTGCGCATAACAATAAGACGATCTGTTTCATCGAAACTCCTTCGGTGATGATGGACGGATTGTGCAGGAAGATACAGATAGTTACGAAAAGATGAAAAGCGGATTTTGTCCAAAGGACAATATTGAGTATACTTCGCTTACGATCAATGGATACTGCATCTTACAGTCGATGGTTCCTTCCGCTGCTGCTGGTCTGCGTTGTGCTGAGCCGGCTTCCGCTGCTGTTCGGCGGTTACGGCGCGGACGGTGATGCATGGCGTGTAGCGCAAACGGCGCAGACGCTCTGGCGGACCGGCAGTTATGAGGTCTCCCGGTTCCCCGGATACCCGCTCTATGAACTTCTCCTGACGCCGGTCATCGCGCTGGGCGGTTCTGTTGCATCGAATACTGCAGCACTGCTGGTCTTCCTTTGCTCCATTTTTCTTTTCCGCCGCATCATTACGTATTGGGAAACGCCGCACCGGGATCTTACCCTCGTCATCTATGCGTTCCTTCCGTTACTCTGGAAGAACTCCGCCGTGACAATGGATTACCTCTGGGGACTCACCGCCATCCTCGGAGCCGTGCTGTTCCTTCTTCGCGGTCAGCATCTCGCTGCGGGGGTCGTGCTGGGACTCGCCGCCGGGTTTCGTCCGACCCATATCGTGTTCGTTCTGCCGCTGCTGCTGCTGATCCCATCTCCGAAGAAGAGCAGCCGGACGCTCTTCGTCTCAACTGCCGCGGGAGTGGCATTGCTCTGTTTCCTTCCGGCATTCCTTTCGCCGACCTACTTTGCGATGGCGTCGGAATTCTTCTCGCGCACCACGGAGCGGTGGACGCTGACCTCGCTGGCAGCGTTTGCATACCGGTTGGTCTTTTCCATCGGTCTTGCCGGCACACTGCTGCTCGGATATTTCTTTTTTCGATATCGTCTGCATATTCAGCACCGCTTCACACACAAACCGTTCCTGTTCTCATCCGCTATCGTCTTCACCACCGTCTTGCTGTTCTTTTTTTTGCCGGATGAACGGGAGTATCTCATAGCGGCACTTCCGTTCCTGCTGATATGCTTGTCGTACATTGCCGCAAAGAAGGAGTTTGTGCTGATAGGTATCGTGTTGGTGTCGTTCGCGTTCGTTTCTCCGGATATCCTTGACCATTCCGCCAGTTCACGTACCGTTGCACCGACCATCAATGCCGGCATCGTCGTGCATGAGTTCCGTCAGCGGATGGTGCTCCGGGAACGGATCCGAACCCTCGCGGAGATCCCGCTTCCTGATTCATCCGTTGTCATGGTCGGTATGGGGCCGCAGTTCTGGATGCAGGTGCCGCACCTGGTGCGTGATGCCTCCGTTACAGCGCAGCTGCAGCAGGAAAGCGCACGCTCCATTCACGGAACAGAACGTTGGTACGTTTATGCGTTGAAGAAGCAGCAGATGGAGGATTTCCGGCGCAGGGGATACCGGCTCTATTATTGGGAGGTGATAGGGGGATTCCTGAACACGTTCATCGGCTATGACCTTGCCGATGAACGTGTGGAACCGATCGGAACTCAGCAGCAGTAGGTCATTTCGAGACCAGATCGCGGACCATGTTGGTGGTCGAGCGGAAATCGATCTTCCCGCTTCCCATCTGCGGCAGGTCCGGAATGACGACGAACTGCTTCGGCAGTGCGATGTTCGGCAGCTGTTCGCTCATCTTCTTCAGCACTTCCTTCTCGTCGATCGGATGGGTGATGGCAGCGACGATCTTCGCCCCTTTCGTCTGGTCCGGTATCTCCACGACGCAGACCTTCGTTTCGGGCGGCAGTAACTTCTCCAGAACATCCTCCACTTTGATCAGCGAGATCATCTCTCCGCCGATCTTCACGAACCGTTTCAGACGTCCTACGTGCCATACGTACCCTTCTTCATCCTTCCAGCCCATATCCCCGGTATCGTACCATCCATGACGGAACGCCAGTGAGGTGTTCTCGAAATCATCGAAATACCCCTTCATGATATTGTCCCCTTTGACCAGGATCTTGCCGGTCTCGCGGACGCCGCATTCCTCGCCGGTCTCATGATTCTCAATGCGGAGCTGAACGCCGGGCAGCATGCGGCCGACGCTGCCGGGACGGTTGTGGGTCGGGGTATTGATCGCCAGACCAGGAGCGGTCTCGGTGCAGCCGTACGCTTCCAGAATGACCTTGTTGTGCTTTTCCGTGAATGCTTTGCG
>JAVBYA010000487.1 GCA_030824295.1 Bacteroidota bacterium | reverse complement strand
GAACCGAAAGCGAAAAGCGTGGTGAAAGAGAATGGGTCCGTACAATACCATAATTGACAGACAACGAAGTACCTCACAACAGCAGAACAGGAACCATATGAGACCGACCGTCCAGCCCACCAATGAAGAGCTCGTGATGAAAGAGAACGAGTTCATCGTTTCGAAGACCGATCTGAAAGGTCAGATCACCTATGCGAACAGGGTCTTCTGCACGTTCGCCGGCTACACCGAGCAGGAACTGCTCGGTCAGCCGCACAACATCATCCGGCATCCCGATATGCCCCGGGGAGTCTTCAAGCTCCTGTGGGATTCGGTGCAGGCGGGAAATGAGATCTTCGCCTATGTCAAGAATATGAGCAACACAGGTGCCTATTATTGGGTGCTGGCGAACGTCACACCGGTCGTGGACCGGAGTAATACGGCGGTGGGATACTATTCCGTCCGCCGCCGCCCGTCCCGCGCTGCCGTGGATGCTGTGGAAACACTCTACCGCGAAATGAACGCCATCGAGAACCGTATCGGCGGCAAAGAGGGGATCGCGGCCTCCGTCAAATATTTGAACGATCTGCTCACCGAAAGGAAGGTTAGTTATGACCAGTTTATTCTCTCACTTTGAGCGCCTGGATCTCAGCAAGAAGTTCTTTTTGATCTTCTCGCTGATCGGCGGGACCTCCGCGGTCGTGGCCGCGATCGTAGGATACAGCGTCATCCGTATCGTGGAATGCAACGAACAGACGGACAAGGCAATGATCAAGGTCCAGCGGATCGACGCTGTCCGTTTCGAGACATCCCTCATCTGGCAGTTCCTGACCGATGCATCGCTGACACAGGATGCCGGAGTCATCGCCGCGGAAGCACTGCCGGCGAAACGGCGGGTGGAAGCGTTGTTGGACTCCCTGATGTCGGAAGAGGACAGCACACCGGAGGAACAGGAACATTATACGACAGTACGGAAGCAGCTGCAGGAACTGTATGCCACCGGCATTAACATGGTTGCAGCGTACGGCACCGGAAAACGCCAGGGTGATGCGGTCATGGACAAGTTCGACGGCAGCGCTTCTGTGCTGCTGACGGAGATGAAAGAGACCGTTGGAATGCTGGAGAACAATCTGCAGTCCGTTGTGGATGCACGGAATCAGTTGCTGCTGCAGGTGATCTACATGACGGCAGGATCAGGATTCCTGCTCATCGTACTGACCACGCTGCTCTCCCGCTGGCTCACCAATTACATCACGACCCCGATCAGGAAGATCTCGAATGTGGCCGTCCATCTTGCCGAAGGTGATTTCACCTACCGCGTGACGGACATCCGCGAGAAGGATGAACTCGGCAGGGCAAGCCATGAATTCAACGACATGGCGGACCAGATCGAAGCGCTGATGAAGGAGATCATCACCTCCATCGAGTTCGCCGGTCAGGGCAAATACTACCGCAAACCCCTTCCCAGCGGATTGCGCGGGATGCTCAATAAAGCGGCCAATCAGGTGAGCCGTTCCATCCAGGAACAGGAGAACCGCAATAATCTGATGCGCGATGAGAAGGAATATCTGGTGGAGCGGACCAACGAGATGCTCCATGCCATGGAACGGTTCGCGCAGGGTGACCTGACGGTGACCGTAGAGAAGATGCGCGAGGATGAAGTAGGGAAACTGTTCGACGGCTTCAACGCTGCCGTCGGGAATCTGAACCGCCGGTTGACGGAGGTGAACGATTCCGTGGAGAAAGCCGCCAGCGCCAGCGCGACCATCTCCAGCAGTGCCACGCAGATGGCGGCCGGCGCGGAAGAACAGTCGACGCAGGTCGGCGAAGTGGCCAGTGCCGTGGAACAGATATCAAAAGCCATCAGCGAGAATGCGAACAATGCGCAGGAAGCAGTGACCATCGCGAACACATCGATGGAGGCAGCAGAGAAGGGGGGCGTTATCGTCCAGAAGACCATCCACGGCATGGAGACCATCAGCGGCGTCATCCGCAGATCGGCGGAAACGATCAATACGCTCGGGCACTCCTCCAGTCAGATCGGAGAGATCATCAGCGTCATCAACGACATTGCAGACCAGACGAACCTGCTGGCATTGAACGCGGCGATCGAAGCAGCGCGGGCGGGTGAACAGGGTCGCGGATTTGCGGTCGTTGCCGATGAGGTCCGGAAATTGGCCGAACGCACTTCCAAAGCGACCAAGGAGATCTCCGTGATGATCCGCCGCATCCAGGAAGAGACGCAGGAAGCGGTCAAAGGTATCCAGACCGGCGCGGACAACGTGGAGAAGGAGCGCGTATTGGCAGGCGAGGCAGGCGAAGCGCTGAACGATATCGTAGAGAGAGTGGGGCGGATGGTGAGCGTCATCTCATCGATCGCAACGGCGAATTCCGAACAGGCGCGCGCAAGCGAGGATATCACGCGCAACATCAACGGTATCTCATCGGTAACGGATGAGAATGCCCAGGCCATCGATCAGATCGCCCGGTCGACCAACGAGGTCGAACAGATCACCGGCGACCTGCACAGCCTGGTCGGGAAGTTCAAACTCGGCACAACGAACGGACATCGGTCCGCCGCCGCGGCGGAGACCAATGGACATTCGCACGCAGTGATGAACGGCGGGTCGGTGCTGCATGCGCCGGTCTTCAATACCGAAAAGGCAAAGACCGCTCATAAACTCTGGCGCATGCGCGTGATGCGGCTCATCGACGGCTCCGAACACATCACGGAGAACGAAGTGACCACCCACCGCGAATGCACCCTCGGTCAATGGTACTATGCGCAGGGCAAGGAGATCTACGGCGATGATCCGGTCTTCCGTGAACTGGGTACGGTCCATGAAGCGATGCACACTCAGCTCAAGAAGATCGTCACGGCATGGAACAACGGTCAAAAAGAGGATGCCAAGCAGCTGACGAAGCTCTTCTATGCAATGTCCGACCAAGTGGTGACCGTGCTCGACCGGTTGAAAGAACATCACGAACAGCATGTATAAGGAGCGGTCATGAAGGTATTGTTCTGTGAAGATGATGTCACGTTCCGTCTGTTGGTGCTCCGGTCCCTCAAGAAAGCCGGCTGTACCGTCACCGAAGCGCGCAATGGCGAGGAAGCGATCCAACGCTTCAAGGAAGGGGATTTCGATGCCGTGGTAACGGACTGGATGATGCCCAAAGTGGACGGCATCGAACTCATCCGTACCATCCGCGCCAAAGCGGACCGGCAGCCCTTCATCGTCATGGTCACGGCGATCTCCTCTGCCGAAGGGAAACAGATGGCGATGGATTCCGGTGCGGACGCGATCCTGCCAAAACCGATCGATCCGGAAGAACTGGTTGCTGCGCTGCGCAGCGGCACCGAGGTGATATCGCAGGGGCGTCAGACCGTGCAGATCATCGCGCGTGCACCGCAGCGGACGAAAAAACGGTTCTTTGGCGTCGGGATCGCATCCAGCACCGGCGGTCCGCAGACACTCCTGAAGCTCTTCAAGGATATCCCCGCTATCGATTCAGCCGCATTCATGCTGGTGCAGCACGGACCGGCGTGGATGCTCGAATCGTTCGCTGACCGGCTGCGGGCAACCGCATCCATGCCCGTGGTCATCGGCAAGGAAGGGATGGAGCTGCAGCCCGGACGCATCCACTTGTCCCCGGGGGACCGGCATATGATCGTGGATCCGGTCAGCCAGCAGCTTCGGATCATCGATGATCCGCCGGAGAATTTCTGCAAACCGGCGGCCGATCCGCTCTTCCGTTCCATCGCAGCGGCCTTCGGATCAGGCAGTATCGGAATCGTGCTCACCGGTATGGGCCGCGACGGTTCGATCGGTGCCGGATTCATCCGTGCGGCAGGGGGAACAGTGATCGCGCAGGACCCGACGACCGCCATCCTTCCCACGATGCCGCAAAGTATCGTGGACCTGAAGATCGCGACACGGATCGTACCGTTGGACGGTTTAGCGAAAGAGCTCAGTTCGCTGCTGCTCACGCCGGCCTCCCGTCCGTCCCTGACCGTGATGCAAAATTGAACGGACGTCATTCGAACACTGCCGGACCACAGGAGGAACGGTCCGGCTGAATCTGCCTCACCGCACAGCATTCTGCACCAAGGAGGGTGAAGACCATGCGTACACTGACCGTATTTGCACTGCTCGCTGTTACCGTTCTCTCGATCCCTGCTCAGGAACGATCCGTCACCGACGACCAGCCGTCCCGGACCGTTCCGCAGCCGTCCTTGATCCCGATCCCGTCCGGGATCACCCTTTCCGCAGTATTGAAGACCGATCTTTGGCGTGTGATGAACGGCGGTATCGAGCGCAGTGCATCGTTCATCGGGAACGCCGATCTGTTCCTTGAGGCAGATCTGAACACTGTTGCCGGTGTCGACGGGGGAACATTCCTGATGCATGTTCTGGCGAACAACGGCGGTGGAGTGAATGCCGGTATCGGTGATGCGCAGATGGTGAGCAACATCGAAGGATACCGCACCTTCAAATTGTATCAATTCTGGTATCAGCAGGAGTTTCCCTCAATGGACCTGTCGCTGCTGGCGGGACTCTTCGATCTGAACAGTGAATTCTATGTCACGCCCACCTCGTCCCTCTTCCTGAACGGTTCGCACGGTGTCGGCATCGAACTGAGTCAGTGCGGAATGAACGGCCCTTCCATCTTTCCTAATACCGCTCTTGCCGTGCGTGTCCGGTATGCGTTCAACGGACAGCTTCACCTCTCTGCTGCGGCATTCGACGGATATCCCGGTCATCCGGATGACGGAACGGCATTCGACATCGCATTGCGGGGGGATGATGGTCTTTTCTCCATCTCTGAGTTGTCGTATGAGTGGGGCACGGCGGACAAAGCCGCGGTCGGAGCATGGTATTTCTCCGGCCGGTATGCCGATGTCTGTGCCGTGGATGGTCTGGAAGAATATTCAGAGCGGCGTGACAATGCCGGTATCTATCTGCTGACGGATATCCGTGTCTATTCGGAAGAAGAGAACGCGGCGGAAGGACTCTCTCTCTTCTCGCGGTTCGGTTTTGCGAACCATCATATCAATCCAGTGCAGTTCCACTATGGCGGCGGATTCACCTACACCGGTCTGTTCGATGCACGGAGCGACGACCAGTTCGGGTATGCGGTCGCGATCGCTTCTTTCGGTCCGGATTTTCAGAAACTCAATTCCTTCATCGGTCAGAATACCGCATTCGCCGAAACAACGCATGAGCTGACCTACCGCGCAGTGCTTTCCTCCTGGCTCGCACTCCAATGCGACCTGCAGTATATCGTTCACCCATCTGCTTCACTGAATATCAACAGCGCTTTTGCCGCCGGATTCCGCATCGAAGCGGGGCTCTGATCCGCCCGCTTCGAAATCCTCCATTTGGTCAATATTGACCAAAATATGTTCCGTTCCGGTCAAAATATCGGTAAAAACGCATAGAATTGAAGAATATGGCACTTTTCCCCCCGGCAAATGTTGGCACACAATCTGCGTAAGTCAAACAAAACAGAAGTCACCTCTTTCCAAATGCAACGGGGGATCCAATGAGAACAAGCCAGCAATCACATCAGGTCCATCAGGCGGCAAAGAAGATATCGCCGGTGAAGAAACATATGATCGACTTCCTCCACTCCTTCGAATATCACGGTGAGCGCTGTGAGGAATGCGGACACGAATGGACGGAGAAAGGTCAGCTGCACCACCGGACCTGCTCCTGTTACGTGTCGTACAGCAGCATGCACCGGTACCATTAGAGAATGCAATGCAGGTATTATTGATCGATGATGATGACGGGAACCGGCTTCTGGTGAGGCAGGGGTTGGAGCAGCGGTTCGGAGCAACGGTGACGGGAGCGAAGAACGGTGTGGAAGCGCTGCGGGTGCTGGAGAGGCTGGTGCCGGACCTGATCTTCCTCGATCTCTGGATGCCGGTACTGAACGGTCACGATTTTCTGGAACGCATGCGCGGTGTGAAGGAATGGAAGGATATCCCGGTGATCGTGATGACAGCCATGCAGGACAAACATGTTGTCCAAAAATTGTTGCAGATGAGGATCAGCGGTTATATGGTGAAACCGGTCACCATGGAACAACTGACGGACCATGTTACAAGAATATGTGCCGTCCTCCCCGTCAATTGATGAACCATCTTACAGTGGAAGCACTATGGTACATGAAGACATCAAACAGCAACTGATCTCCCTTCTCTCCCATCCCGATGCCGACGAACGGCGGCGGTCGGCCGATGCATTGTCCCGTGTGCAGAGCGCCGTCGTCTCTTCCGTGCTCGTGCTCGCGCTGCAGGACAATGATAAAGGGGTCCGTGACTCCGCCGCCCGCGCGCTGCTCGACACGAAGTGCAAGAGTGCCGCGTTCGCTGTGGCGGAATATCTGGTGGACAGCAGTTTCATCACCCGGAATCTCGCCTCCAATCTGCTGCTGCAGTTCGGCGAGTATTCCGTGGAACCGCTGCTGCGGTACGCTGTGCATGAGAACCACGACGTGCGCAAGCTTGCGATCGATACGCTGGGGCTCATCGGTGACCCGAAGGCGCTCCCGACCCTCAGTACATTGGTGAACGATCCGGACGATAATGTGGTGCTGGCAGTGGTGGAAGCGTTCGGCAACATCAAGGATCCGTCGGTCATCCCGCATCTTGCGATGATCTTCTCCACCTATGAGTATTCCCGCGTGGTGGTGGTGGAAGCGATGGGAAAGATCGGTGATGCACTGGCCGGTCACTTCCTGGTATCGCAGCTCAACGAGATGGCGACACCGGAAGGGGACGATCTGCTGGTCAATTTTGCCATCGTGGAAGCACTCGCTACCACCGGCAGTCCGGCCATCCTCGATACGGTCATCCGTCTCTGCCGTACCTCCTCCGGCAAGATGCGGAACATCTATTTGTATGCACTTGTATGCATCGCCGAACGGTACGAGATGATGCTCATGGACTTCGATCATCTCCGCGAACAGTTCGTAGCCGCACTGACCGATGATGATATCCGCATCGTCACTGCCGTGACCAAGGCGCTCCTCTCCATGATGACCCCCGAGACCGAAGCGGCCGTGCTGCACCAGATCGGCAAGAACGAAGGGCTGGACCAGCTCATCCTGAACAATCTGCAGGCGGGCGGGCGCTCGTTCGTAGCGCTGGTGAAGAAATATCCCGCATTCCAGCGGAATCAGAAGCGGACCGCGCTCGAATTCATCATGCCGATGCTCAGCGAACTCTCTCAATCCGACGATGACGAGATCCGAAATTCCCGTGCGGACCTGTTCGCCCTGCTCGTGGGCGATTGGATCGATGCGGACGAGGAACAGC
>JAVBYA010000255.1 GCA_030824295.1 Bacteroidota bacterium | reverse complement strand
ATCCCAAGGATGTCATGTTCACCATGACGCCGAACGATCACATGGTCGACATCACGCTGTATTTCGGCGCCACAATGCATTATGACAGGGAGCTGCATGGACATATCGGATTCCTGCTGCTGGATGAATCGTTAGGTGAATTCGACGTCGAAATGCTGGTGGGAATGGTCGATTTCGTCCCGGCAACCGTCCCGTCTGTCCATACGAAGTATCCGCTGCGGGACCTCCCGAAACAGTTCGACGAACTCGTGAAGAAGATCTCGAATTGACTCTCTCCGTACGCCGTTGTGACTGTTGAGTTTGGCTTCTCTGTTCATCGTTTCTGCTCGTATCCCGGTGATGCCCGCAGCACGCATCCCGAACGATCCCATGCGCTGTATTGGAACATGCTTTCATCCGCTCCGGTGAACTTTCCTTTTGACACACCCGCCGACACATCATCGTTTCCCCTTTTCCGGAAAATTGATTATTATTCCCCTCATTCAAATCGGGGGATAGACTGCTTCGTTCATTCCGTTCGTTCACCTTCCTGATCCTGGCCGGCACCGGTCTCGCAGCCGCTCAGCAGGAAGGGATCCCATTCATCACCAACTTCTCGCCGCGTGATTACCGTGCAGCGGAGGATAACTGGGCCGCCGTGCAGGACCGGCGCGGAGTGATGTACTTCGCCAATCAGAACGGCGTTCTGGAATTCGATGGTGCTGCTTGGAATCTCATCCCGGTGGATGGAGACCGTTACGCCAATGCGTTGGCCATCGATTCATCAGGACGGATATACGTCGGCGGCATCAACGACCTCGGGTACCTCCGCGCGGACAGCACCGGTACACTGCGATTCGTTTCTCTTCGTCCTGCACTTCCGGATACCACCATCCAGTTCCGCGATATATGGTGCATCTTCGTCCTTCCGAACGAGGTCGTCTTCTCATCCGAGAACTTCATCTTCCGCTATGCCGGGGGAAGACTGCGGGTCCTGCCGGCGAGATACAGTTTCAACATGCTGCATTATGTGGATGGACGGCTGTTGGTGGATCAGCCTGACATCGGTCTCTGTGAAGTGATCGGTGATTCGCTCACACTGCTTCCGGACGGCGCTGCATTCAAGGACACGGAAGTGAACCTCATCATCCGCTACGATTCGAAGCGGTGGCTCATCATGGAAGAACGCGGATGGCATCTGTATGACGGACGCCGGGCGGTCCGTATGCGCACCGAGGCGGACGAGATCTTCCGCAAGTTCCGTCTCTACCGCGCTCTCGAACTTCCCAACGGTCACTATGCCATCGCGTCCACCGGCGGCGGTGTCGTGGTGCTGGACCGGCAAGGACGAATGATACAGCATATCGACAAATCGAACGGACTCCAGTCCAACATGGCGCTGCATGTGTACCTGGACCGTCAATACGGATTATGGGTGCCGCAGTTCATCGGCATCTCACGGATCGACATCCTGGGTGCGGTCACGCGCGTGGATGCACGGCATGGAGTGGAAGGTCTGCCGTTCAATATCGTGAGGGAGAAGGGCCGGCTGAATGTTGTCACGGTGATGGGACTCTACGAACAGCAGGGGACCACGATGCGGTTCAAAAGGAACCCTGCGGTCGCGGACGATTGCCGGGGATTGATCGCGGTGGACGGGGACATCCTGGCCGGCTGCATCAAAGGAGTGTACGCAGTGCGCAACGGCGTTACCCGGCAGATCACGGATGGTTACACGGAATCCTTCCTCCGTTCCTCCATCGACACGACGCTGGTGTATGTTCTGGAGTATGGTCTCCGGAAGCTGTACAGAAGGAACGGCGCATGGAAGGACGGCGGTATGATCCCCGGCGCCCGCGAAGTGCTCACCACCGTCATCGAAACGAAGGATGGGTCGTTGTGGGTGCAGACGCTCAATGACGGCATCCTTCATTTCCGCAATGTGCTTGGTCCGGCAAAGGATGTTACGATGAAGCGGTACGGACTGACGCACGGTTTCCCGTCGCTTGCCGCGAATCCTGCTGTGATGCTGGACGGTGTGCTCCGCATCGGATTCGAGCAGGGAATGTTCCGCTTCGACTCCACTATGGACCGGTTCGTTCCCGACCCTGCATTCCACACCGCGTTCGATCCGCCGCTGCCGTTCGAGAACCTTCGCTATTTTTCCGTTTCCGACACCGCGTTGTGGGTGGTGAGCAATGCGAAACGGGGTGCCTCCCGCGTTCAATACTATGTCCGGAACGGCACACGATGGCGTGAACGTCCGACATCCGCCCGTCAGCTGAACGACATGAACATCCGGCTGCTGATGTCCGAGCAGGATGGAACGATGTGGTTCAGCAATGAGGATGGACTCTATGCGTATCGCGGCACCCGGGAGAAACCGTTCGATCTTCCGTTCGCCGCCCGGCTCCGATCCGTAGCAGTGATGTCGCCGGAAGGCGACTCGCTCATTCACAGCGGTGCATTCGCCGGTGCGGACGGCAATGCCTCCCTGCAGCAGCAGGATCACCAGATCCCCGTGCTGCCGTTCCGGAACAATGCACTCCGGTTCTCGTTCGCCGCCATCAGTTACGACCGCGCAGTACAGAACGAGTATCAGTTCCTGCTGGAAGGCCAGGAGACCGAATGGTCCCAATGGTCCGCCATGGCGAGCACCGGATTCACGAATCTTGCACCCGGAACGTTCACCTTCCGCGTCCGTGCCCGCAATGCGTACGGCATCATCGGCAGGGAAGCTACCTTCCGATTCGTGGTCCTGCCGCCGTGGTACCGCACCTGGTGGTTCATCACATTGGGCTTCCTGGTGTTCCTCGCCTCCGGTCCCTCGATCTACTTCTGGCGCGTCCGCCGGCTGGAACGGGAGAAGAAGAAACAGGAGCAATTCTCAAAACAGGTGATCGAATCGCAGGAGAGGGAACGCCGCCGCATCTCCTCCGAACTGCACGATTCGCTCGGACAGAATCTGCTCATCCTGAAGAATATGATCGATATGGGACTGCAGACGCGGATGACGAAAGGACAATTGATGGACCAGCTGCGCGAACTCTCCGGTATCGCTGTGCAGTCCATCGAAGAGACGCGCGCCATCGCATCGAACCTCCATCCGTACCAGCTCAACCGAATGGGACTGCAGCGCGCACTTCTGGCGCTCGTGAGGAACCTGGAACAATCCACCAAGCTCTCCTACACGGCGCATATCGACCGGACGGACGACCTCTTCCCGAAAGAGGCGGAGTCACATCTTTTCCGCATCGTGCAGGAATCGGTGAACAACATCCTGAAGCACGCGGGAGCAACCCATGTGCAGTTGGCGCTGGCAAGGACGGAACATCAGGTCCGCATCGTGATTGCCGACAACGGCCGCGGCTTCGATCCCCGCGCAGTGGAACAGCGTGAATCGCTCATCGGCGGACTCGGGTTGTTCGGACTGCGGGAGCGTGCAAAGATCATCGGCGCATCGCTCTCCATCGTCTCCGCGCCGGGGAACGGTACGACGATAGAAATTCTCATTCCAATTCCGTACGTTACACCATGAGTGCAAAAACAACGCCTATCAGTGTCGTCATCGCGGACGACCATCCTATCTTCCGTAAAGGTCTCCGCACGGTCATCGAGCAGAGCGCCGGGTTCATCGTCGCAGCCGAGGCAGAGAACGGACGTGAAGCGCTGGAGCATATCACCAAACTTCGTCCGGATGTTGCGGTGCTGGATGTGGACATGCCGGAGATGACCGGCGTGAACGTTGCCGAAGCGCTGCGTGATGTGAAGAGTCCCACCAAGGTCGTCTTCCTGACGATGTTCAAGGAACAGGACCTCTTCGACGAAGCGGCGGAACTCGGTGTGATGGGCTACGTGCTGAAGGATAATGCACTTTCGGAATTGATCCAATGTCTCCGCGCTGCTGCGCGGGGAGAACATTATTTGAGTCCCTCCCTCTCGTCGTTCGTCTTCAACCGTGGTAAGACGATGCTGACGTTCGAGAAGGAGCATCCTGCGCTCGGATCCCTGACGCCGGCAGAGCGGAGCGTGCTCCGTCTGGTGGCCCGTCAGCAGACCAGCAAAGAGATCGCCGCTGCCATGAACATCTCCGTCCGCACCGTGGAACATCACCGTCTGCATATCGGAAAGAAGCTCGGTCTCAAAGGAGCCCAGGGTGTCCTGAAATTCGCTTTGGAACACAGATCCATCCTCTGATCCATCATCGGCCTCATCGGTACATCTACCTATCCCGCTCCGTAGTCATCCGGTAATCGTTCCGTAGTTCCTCGCATTTCCTCTGCTATGGTTGTTCTCTATCTTTCAGCATTGAAGGAAAGGGACACTATGCGTCTGATGATCGTTGAGGACAATTCCATGATGCGCACCACCATCCGCCGCGTTGTCGCCGGCAGGAAGGATATCGTGCTGGAGTGCGGTGACGGCGATGAGGCGGTGAGCGCCTATGATTCATTCCGCCCGGACTGGGTGGTGATGGATTACGAGATGCCCCGCATGGACGGCATCACCGCTGCCGAGGCGATCGTGAAACGTCATCCCGACGCGCATGTGCTCGTTGTGTCGCAGCACGACGATGCGGATATCCGTGCGGCGGCCGTCTCGGCAGGTGCGCGCTTCGTCAGCAAGACCCGCATCATGCAGCTGAAAGAGATCATCACAACATCTGCCGGAGAGAGATCTTGAGTATTACATCGCGAATCGATCTGAAAGTACATTCACAACCATCGGGGGTCCATACAATGCGTCGAACGTTCCGCTCAACACTGTTGCTGGCTTTTTTCCTCTGTTCATCCGTTGTTCCGCTCACGGCACAATCGGTGGTGCAATATTCCTCGAATGCGCAGATCGTCGTTCCCGCCGATACATTCTCCCTCCGCGGATATGGAACGGTGGAAGCATGGTTCATGCTCAGCACCTCGCTTTTTCAGCGGGATATCATCAATGTCCCGGCGACGGGGTTCGCCTTCAACGTCGGACAGGAGAATTCGCTGGTGGTGAGCACCGGGTCGGGCGGCGGGACCGGTGTGGTCAGTTACACGACCGGCACATGGCATCATATCGCCGCGACGTTCACACCGACCGCATACACGCTCTATTTCGATGGTTCGGCGGTGAAGCACGGTCCGCTGATCGGTCCGGTGACGATGTTCGATGCGGGTCAAACGATCTACATCGGCGGGAACGGTGCGTGGTTCTATGGGAATCTTGATGATATCCGCATCTGGAATGTCGCACGGTCGGCATATGAGATCCAGTCCTCCATGAAGCAGGACCTCACCGGCACGGAACCGGGTTTGATCGCGTACTATCCGATCAATGAGATGGGCGGGACGACCGTGAACGATCTGACGGGACATGGACTTCATGGGTCGATCGTCGGCGGGGCGGGTTTCTTGCCGGGGATCGGTCCTCGCGACGGTTCACGGGTCTTCAGCACTCCGGCAACGGACATCACGACGACTTCCGCCGTGCTCCACGGGAATGCTGAGCCGGACAGCGGAACAGTGAAGATCTTCGTCGAATACGGTCCGACCGCAGCACTCGGGAGCAACTCTCCGACAACGGAGTTCGCTTCGTCGGACACGGTTGTCACGATGCAATTCACATGGACTGGCCTTACTCCGTCCACCACGTATCATTACCGCACGGTGGCGGTCTTCGGCACCGATACGGTCCGGTCCGTCATCCTCTCGTTCCCGACACTGGCTGTTCCGCCGACCATTCCTGCCTCTTCTATTGTGTTTGAGAATGTGCAGGGGAAGGAGTTGACGCTGCGGTGGACGAATGGGAATGGTACGGAGCGCATCGTGCTCGTCCGCGAGGGAGAAGCGGTGAGCTACGATCCGCCGGAAGGGATGTTCATCAACTCATGGTGGAATCAATTCGCGTTTGCCGAACAGATCGCCCCGGGAACGGTGCTGGCGTACCGCGGAACGGATACCATGATCACGATGTACGAACTCTCGCCGCTGACGACATATCATTTCTCCATTCTCGAGTTCAACGGAGGTCAGGATGGTGTTCAGATAACATTCCTGCGGCCCGGAACGACTGCGCAACAGCAGACCATCGCACTCATGTTCAGTGATTCCATCCCGGATTTTCCAGGACGGTATGATTCGCACAATGATGTCATGGATATGGACGGCGACGGTGATCTGGACCTGCTGCTTGGAGGCGGTTCATACGACGGTGATTCGGTGTTCATCCACCGGAACAACGGAGACGGCTCGTTCACGACGGTCCGTCCTGGTCTGCCGATCCTGCGGAACGGTTCGGTGAAATGGGCGGACATCGACCGGGACGGCGATATGGACATCGCTGCGGTCGGTGAGGATTGGGAGTTCAGCCAGCCGTTCGCGGTGATCCTGCGGAACGACGGCGGCAGTTATATGAATCTCGGTGTTACGCTCACAGCGTTCACCAATGCCGAGATCACCTGGGCGGATATGGACAACGACGGCGATCCGGACCTCTGCTATACCGGAACGGATTATGCTACGGATGAAGAGAGGATCGCTGTGTACCGAAACGATAACGGTACGGCCTTCACCGCGGTAACGTCCGGAATCTCTGCTCTTGCCAAGGGTTCCATGGTGTGGAGTGATTTCGATAAGGACGGTGACCTCGATCTGGCGATCGGCGGGTTGTTCGATCTCGGGAATGAATCAGCGGCGAAGATCTATCGGAATGATGGAGGATTCACATTCACGGACATCGTTGCTCCGCTTGCTGCCAGCGGACGGGGGAAGATCGTCTGGGCAGATATGGACAACGACGGAGATCAGGATCTGGTCATGTTCGCAAGCAGCGGCGGGACCATCTACCGGAACACCGGCGGAACATTCACCGATATCGGCGTCTCGCTCCATTCGGACCTGGGTGGCTATTACGATGCTCGTCGTTGGGTGGTGGCAGGTGATTTCAATGATGATGGCCGGACCGATCTGATACTATCCGGTGAGAATGATGACGAGGATATTCGGACCATACTGTACCGGAACGACGGCGGCGATTCTTTCACGCCGTTTCTCGCCTCCGCGACCGGACTGCGGGAACCCTACAGCGGCCAATGGTATCCGGCCGATTGGAACGGCGACGGTTCGCTGGATCTGATGGTGGAATTCGACGGTGGTTCGACCTCTGCGTACATCTTCGAGAACGCATTCGGCGCAGGCAACACCGCTCCGGTGCCGCCCACACTGCATTCCGTGAATACCGTCGGTGATTCGACCGTATTGCGCTGGGGTCGCGGCACGGATATGCAAACTCCCGCTGCCGGTCTCACGTATGCCCTCCGCATCGGTACAACACGGAACGGTACGCAGATCCTCGAT
>JAVBYA010000384.1 GCA_030824295.1 Bacteroidota bacterium | reverse complement strand
TGCTGATAAAGATCCAGAAGACGGAGAAGCTGACATGGGCGGGACGGCACCGTCCGGCCATCGACGATCTGGGGATCTATCCCCGCTCGGCGCAGCCGGAGATGCCGATCTGGGTGGCGGTGGGCGGGACGCCGGAATCGGTGGTGCGTGCAGCGGTGCTCGGACTGCCGATGGCGATCGCCATCATCGGCGGCACGCCGGACCGGTTCGAGCCGTTCGCCGAACTGTACCGCAGCACCTGGAAGAACATCAACCGTGATCCGAAGGGACTGAAGCTGAGCATCAATTCGCACGGGTTCATTGCTGAGGATGCGCAGGCAGCGCGGGAATTGTATTTTCCTCCGTATGCGGAGGCGATGGGTAGGATCGGGAAGGAACGGAACTGGCCGCCGCCGTCCCGCGCACGGTTCGATGCCGAGTGTTCACCGCACGGCGCACTCTTCGTTGGCAGTCCGCAGCAGATCATCGATAAGATCCTGTACGAATACGAACTGTTCCATCACGACCGATTCCTCATCCAGTTCAGCGTCGGCTCCATGCCGCACGACAAGATGATGAAGTGCATCGAACTGTTCGGAACGCAGGTCGCTCCCGTCATCCGGAAAGCGCTGCAGGATAAAACCAATGAACAGAAAAACACATAGGCGCGGAGAAAGCTATCAGCTGTCGGTAATCAGCTATCAGCGGTCAGTGATCAGTTGTCAGCATTCAGGCATTTTTCTTTGATCGTATAGTCTTGTAATCTTGATAATTCTGATAATTTTAGAATTGCTTTGCTGTTCTTCTCTCACGACATTTTTCTCTGCACATTTTCATTTCACTACGACGAGTTTTATCGTCCGCACAACGCCTTCCGACTGTAACCGGCAAAGATAGACCCCTGCGGCAAATGACGACGCATCCCAACGGAGTGTATGCGTTCCGGCGCTCAGAATCCCGGAATGAAGCAGTGCCGCTTCCTGTCCGAGCGCATTGTAGATCCGCACATCTGCGCGAGACTCCTGCGGCAACGTGACGCGCAGCGTGGTGGAAGGATTGAACGGATTTGGGAAATTCTGTGAGAGTGTGAACTCTTCGGGCATCGCAGGTTCGTCAACGTTCGTCGGACCGCTCAGCACTGCATTCAGCCGCGTCCAGATATCGTTGTTGAGCGTGGTCGGCACGAGCGCATTGTCCGGCGCATCACCCATCCGCACGAAGACCAATCCCATGCTCGGAACGATGCTGATGATCTGTCCGTTCTTTCCCATCGCTGCGAACATATCCTTCGGTGCCGGCGGGGAGAGGTACCCCGGGAAGACGAGCTGGAGCCCCGGCAGCATGTATGAACTTTTTCCGTTCAGCCACCAGAGATAGCCATATGAAGGATTCAAGGATTGTGAAGAGCGGGTCATAGCGGCAACATATGCCGTATCATCCAGCACGGCTGTCGTTCCCCACATTCCTTTGTTCAGCATCAGCAGTCCGAACCGTGCCATACTGCGGGGAGTGGAGTACAGCACATTATTGTATCCGTTGCGGAGATAGCCGCCGTTCATGCCGGTCTTGCTCCGCACACGGCTGATGAAGAACTGGTTCAGCGTCATACCGGCGGAGTAGTGAATGACGGAATCGAGCAGTGTATACGGTGCGTTGTGATATGCCCAGCGTGTACCGGCATCCGCTTTGTACACCAGACAGCCGGGTAGCGTGCAGTCATGGTCCGCCACACCGTCTTCCAGTCCGGTGGTCATCGTCAATTGATGCCGGATGGTGATCTTCCCTTCCTTGTCGGCCGGGAGCGAGGTCCATCCGCGCCCGAGCCAGCGGGAGCTCGAATCGGCAAGAGTAAGTGATCCTTCCCGCTGTGCGATGCCGATCAGGAATGCGGTCATCGACTTTCCTGCGGATGCCCAGTACCAGTTACTGTCCCGCGTGAACGTATCGAAATATTTCTCCAGCACGATCTTCCCGTCCTTCAGGACGATGAACGCTTTCGTATTGCTGCTGTCCAGGAATGAATACAGCGGCGGGATCGCGGCACTGTTCCACCCCAGTGAGGCGGGAGCGGTCGTGTCCCACGCCGTTCCGGTGAGCGGCGGGAAGTATGATTGCTGGGCATCTGCCCGGGGAAGAACGACGGCGAAAAGGATCACAACAAGAGCTCGGAGCATCATCGGTCCCAGAAGGTTGTTGAACGGGTATTGGACACGCGGAAAATGATGATTGTTTAAACGAGGATGATCGTTCGGAAGGAGAGGATGAACACAGCGTCACATATGTTCAGCGGGATCGTTGGACCGGGACTTTCTTCTCTTCCTTGCTCAGCAGCCACGCCTGTGCTGCGGGGGCGTTGTTGAAAACGCGGATGTTCTGTCCGCGGTTCGCGCTCACCATCTCTGCGAAGAGATGCTCATTGGTCCGCACCGCCGCCGCCACGGCTATCTTGATCCGATGCACGGGGATGCCGACCGTTTTTCCGAGGCCATCCATGAACTTCGGCAGTTCGAAGAAATCGAGCGTCGTCATCGCATCCTTGGCGCCGGTGAGATCCAGAAGCCATCGGTTGCATTTGTTCGCAGCGGAGAGTTCCGCCGATTCCTTCAATACCGAACGTATCTCTGCGGCATCTGCTATCCCGTCGATATGTGTCATGATGATCCCGGCGGTATCATCGAATGTAGTTTTATGCGGCATGAGTTGCCCCCCCCCCTTACTGAGCATGTGCGCCAACAACGTGTCCAATGCCAAATTAGACAACCGGAATAATCAAATCAACCCCGTAAATACGGGATAGCTTAAATTGGACAAATTTATCTAAATTTGGCGATTTTTTCCCCTTTGCGCTGCGGCTTTTGAGCCGCTCCACTCTTCGGGGGGACACACCGCAGCATTCCTTGCGGGGATCGGACCTGACCTCTATCACCAACCGCGGAGCCGCTTCATACGGAGCAGTGCTTCCACGTAATAGTAATCCGCGTATGAAACCGGTACATCGATCTCGCTGTTGTGCGGAATACTGCCGACACTGCGGCGCAGCAGGAAGCCGCCGTGTGTACCCGGAGCATTGCGGTATTCCGGTGCGCTGAGTGTGCGGAGCTGCGTTTCAGCAACGGAGAGATATTCGGCGCTGCGTTCCGGCGGGACATATCCGCTCAGTTCGATAAGTGCAGAGCTGATGATGGCGGCGGCGGATGCATCGCGGAGTGCGTTCGGAATATCGGGTGCATCGAAGTCCCAATACGGCACCTTGTCGAGCGGAAGCCGGGGATGCCGCAGGATGAACTGCGCTATGCGCTCCGCTTGTTCCAAGTACTTCTGCTCGTTCGTGAAACGGTACATCATGGTGAACCCGTACAAACCCCACGCCTGCCCGCGCGCCCAGGCGGAGGAATCGCTGTATCCCTGCGCGGTCTGCTTACGGTGCGGCTGTCCGGTTACCGTATCGTAGCTGACCACATGATAACTGCTGCCGTCCGGACGGAAATGATGCTGCATGGTGGTATTGGCATGGGTCCGCGCATTCGCAGCGAACGACGGTTCGGAGAATTCAGCGGCGCTCTTCAGCAGCAGCTCCAGGTTCATCATATTATCAATGATCACGGCGAACTGCCAGTGACGGTTCTGTTTGTGCGTGTCCCACGACCGCGTCGCTCCGATCACGGGATGGAAGCGTGTGAGCAGCGAGCGGGACGCGTTCCGCAGCGCCTCGCGGTAGAGCGTATCGCCGGTGATGCGGTATGCGTTGCCGAAACTGCAGTTGATCATGAATCCCACATCGTGATTGTTCGTGGTGAACTGCTGATCCTCAACGCGGCGTGTGAATGCTTCGGCATACCGCCGCACCGTGTCGTTGCCGGAATATTCGTACAGATACCACAAGGTGCCGGGGAAGAATCCGCTCGTCCACCACTGCGATGTGCAGGTGACCAATGCGCCGTTCTTGTCCACCGAGCGGGGGAGCAGTCCCGGCTGCCCGGACAGTGATGCAGCCATCGCCATACTCTGGCGGACAGAACTGCGGAGTGCCTCGCCGATCACATCGCGCAGCGGCTGCATCGCCGGCACTTTATTCAGGATGTACTGTTTTTCCAATGCACCGCGGATCACAGCTCCCTTCCGGTCCAGCATCGTCAGCCGTTCCTCTCCAACCATGTAGAGTTCACGCCCGGTCTTTGTATAACGAAGCTCGATGGTCCTTCCATCCTTCCTCCATGTGAAGCGGCCGCTATCGATGAACGGTGCGGCCGATCGTCCGAGATAGGTCCGTTCGATACGGAAGGTATTGTCGGCGCGGAGCGTGATGTTCGTTCCGATCCCTTCACAATCCCCACACGGAACGGTACCGGAATAGGTGCCGGCCCAGTCAAGGGAATTCCGCGAAGTGTGCTGTGCAATGAGCGGTGCGGACAGGAGAGAGAGGAGGAATGCGGCGATAAAGAAGGTGCGCCGCTGCGGGATGACGGTCATGATGTTCATAGTGCGATGTGGATGTCCCTGGATTGCCGGGAGGGAGCGGTGGTAAAAAGAACAGCCCGCTGATGTCAGCGGGCTGAAGGTCGATCGGCGGTCAATGGTGCGGGACCGTCATGCCGTCTTCGGCTGCTGATTGAGCACCAGCCAATAATAGCCGACGTTCCGGATCGCTTCGGCGAATTTCTCGAAATCGTCCGGCTTCACCACATAACCGTTCAGGCCGAGGTTGTGTCCTTCCACGATATCCTTCTGTTCGCGCGACGTGGTGAGCATGACCACCGGGATATCCTTGGTCCGTTCGTCCGCGCGGATCTCCCGCAGCACGTCCAGACCGCTCTTCTTGGGCAGTTTGAGGTCCAGCAGCACCACTTTCGGCGCATTGGCGATGGTGCGCGTGGCGAATTCGCCGCGGCAGAGGATGAAGTCGACCGCATCCTCGCCGGTCTTCACCCAGACGAAGTTCTCGGCCAGGTTGTGCATCTTCAATGCCTTCATGGCAAGCTCCGCGTGGTGAGGATTGTCCTCGACCAGGAGGATATTGACCGGTTGGTCCGACATAACAATGGTCCTTTCGATGATGGAATGGTCTTACGTGTGCAATGGCTGCGGTGTATGCGGCAGCGCGAACGAGAAGGTCGCTCCTTTGCCCAATTCCCCCTCTGCCCACACCTCGCCGTGATGACGGTGGATGGCGCGGCGGACGATGGAGAGACCGATACCGGTCCCTTCGAACTGCTCGTCCGTATGGAGCCGTGAGAAGACGCCGAAGAGTTTCCCGGCATCCTTCATGTCGAAACCGGCGCCGGAGTCCTTCACAAAATAGATGTTCCGGTGTTCCTCGCTGCGTCCGCCGAGGCGGATCGTCCGTTCATCCTGAGCTAAAGTAAATTTAATCGCATTGGAAAGCAAGTTCGTCCAGACCTGACGCAGCAGCAGCTTGTCGCCGACCGCTTCGGGCATGGGAGGGATGTCGATGACGATGCGCTCCTTCGCTTCGGCTGTGACGATATCCTCATAGGTCTCTCGCGCCAGCTGCTGCATGTCGATGGCGGTCATCTCCAGTTCCTTCTTGTTCGTTTTGGAGAGCATCAGCAGTGCGGAGATGAGGTTCTGCATGGTCTGCGTATTGCTGCGGATGATGGAGAGGAGGCGCTTGGCCTCATCGTCCAGCTTGTCGCCGAGATGCATCGCCAGGAACTGCGTGAATCCGTTGATGGTGAGCAGCGGCGCGCGCAGATCGTGCGACACGGAATAACTAAACGCCTCCAGCTCATGATTGGCGTTCTCCAGCTGAGCGGTCCGTTCACGCACCCGCTGTTCGAGTTCCGCATTCAGCTTGCGCACTTCCTCTTCGGAACGGCGCATCGCCTCCTCGGCATGGACGCGGTCCGTGATGTCCCGCGCGACTGCCTGGAACCCGATGATCTGTCCCTCTTCCATCAGCGGCTGCACGTTCTGTCCGAGCCAGAACTCATGCCCGTCCTTGGTGACGGCCGGGAACTCCAGGTACGACGTGAACTGTCCGTTGAAGAACTGCGTCGCATAGAACTGCCGCGCTTTGTTGCGGAAGGAAGGGTGGATGAGTTCCAGATAGTGACGCCCCATGAACTCCGCTTCCGTGTAGCCGAAGGAGCGCAGTCCGACGGGATTGACGTAGATGAAGCGTCCCTCACCGTCCGTCCGGTAGATGATGTCCGCCGCATTCTCCACAAGACGGCGGTACTTCTCTTCGCTTTCGCGGAGCCGTTCGTAGAGCGTCTGCAGGTCGGCCGGTTCAGGCTGCATCGGGATCGGAAAAAAGTGAGAAGAAGTTCAGAGTATTGGGATGCCGTTGAATGTACCGAAGATGGAATTATGGTGCAACGGCGGAGCCATGAGAATGCTGTAACACGAACGGCGCAGGGAGCGGACCGGTCATGCCAGGATCGCTTCGATGGCGGCGAGCTCTTCTGCGCTGAACTCGGTGTTCTTCGTTGCACCGAGCGCATCGGTCAATTGGACCGGTTTGCTGACGCCGATCAATACCGAGGTGATGCGTTTGTCCTTGAGCACCCAGGCAAGAGCCATCTGTGCGAGGGTCTGTCCACGCTGTTGAGCGACCTCGTTGAGCTTCCGTATCTTCGTCAGTTTCTCTTCCGTGATCTGCGCCGGTTTCAGGAAGACCCCGGAACGCACGGCGCGTGAATCGGACGGGATGCCGTGCAGATACCGGTCCGTAAGCATCCCCTGCGCCAGCGGCGAGAAGGGGATACAGCCGACCCCTTCCTTCTCCAGCACATCGAGCAATCCTCCTTCCACCCAACGTTCGAACAGCGAATACTTCGGTTGATGGATGAGGCAGGGTGTGCCGAGGTCGCGCAGCATCGCGATCGCTTTCGCTGCATCGTCCGCCTTATAGTTGGAGATCCCCACGTAGAGCGCTTTTCCCTGACGCACGATCAGATCGAGTGCGGTCATCGTCTCTTCCAGCGGCGTATCCGGGTCCGGCCGGTGATGATAGAAGATGTCCACATATTCGAGTCCCATCCGCTTCAGGCTCTGGTCGAGACTGGAGACGAGGTTCTTCTTGGAACCCCATTCGCCGTACGGACCTTCCCACATGTAGTATCCTGCTTTGGTGGAGATGATCATCTCGTCGCGGTACGGCAGCAGGTCCTGCCTGAGCACTTTCCCGAAATTCTCCTCGGCGGAACCGGGGGGCGGACCGTAATTGTTCGCCAGATCGAAATGCGTCACGCCGCTGTCGAACGCCAGGCGGAGGATGTTCCGCGCGTTCTCCTGGTCGTCCACATGACCGAAGTTATGCCACAGTCCGAGCGATACAGCGGGAAGTTTGATGCCGCTCCTGCCGCTGCGGCGGTACTGCATGGAAGAATAACGGGAAGAGGATGCTGTGTAGGACATAGGATGGCCGTATGAAGT
>JAVBYA010000138.1 GCA_030824295.1 Bacteroidota bacterium | reverse complement strand
GCGAAGATCTTCGACATCACACCGTTCCTCACCGACACGCTCAATGTGATCGCGGTGGAGGTGCAGAACTTCCAGCTGAATGCCACCGCATCCGTGAATATCGCTGCTGAGATCATGTCCGCGGATGGTTCCGTGCGGACGATGGGCACCGACAACTCGTGGCTGGTATCGGATGTTGCTCCGGCGGAATGGAATACGGTCCGGTTCGCCGCTTCCTCTTGGCCGCCGGCCGCCGTACGGAAATATCCGACGCCGATCGTCGCACCGAACTTCGCTACCGGGCGCACCAGCTGGTATGAACGGTAGAACATCAATGGGCTGAAATTGGTAAATCCTCAATATTATCTTTTCGAGATACAGTGTGATGGCCGCGAAATTTAGGAGGATCGAGCGAATGGGAAAGCGATGAATGACGAAGGCGGATGGTTGACTTCTCTCCTATGTTACAGTCACCCTGAGCGAAGCCGGCAGTTCTTCTTGGATGCGGAGTCGAAGGGGGAATTTTAGTACTTTTCTTGTGCCGACCCGGATTACGGTTCAAGTCGGCATCCCTTTGGGACCCCGTCAAGAAAAGTAGAGGACAAGTTTTCAGTTCATATTTTAGTTTTCGAGCCAATACTCTACCGTAATTTATTAGAACTCATCTCAAAAACCCAGAATCGTTGTTGTGCTGAGCGTAGTCTCCCGAAGGGACCCCGTTGGGGAAAGCACAATTCACGCGAAATGTCGCACTTCGACTCCGCTCAGTGCGACTACATTGACCGATATTCCATTTTTGAGATAACTTCTAGATATTCACCTTCCTACAGCTTCATTGTTGTTCTTGGAAAGGTCAAAGGTGTTTGAATGATAACAACTCCACATACCGGCCAATCAGACGGCCGATACTTCATCGACTGCTGCCGGACGAAACTGTCGATCGAGTATCTTCCCAAGATCGCAGCATGTCTCGAGCAGTTGTCGGACGACGATATCTGGTGGCGGGCCCATGAGACGAACAATTCCATCGGTAATCTGATCCTGCATCTCTCCGGGAACGTCCGGCAATGGGTCATCCATCACCTGGGCGGTGAACCGTTCGAACGGGAGAGGGAGAAGGAATTCTCCCGGCGTGAACATCTCCCCAAACAGGAATTGTACGCTCTGTTACTACGGACGGTCGAGGAGGCGAATGCTGTGTTGGGCCGGTTCCCCGACGAGAACCTCGTGAAACGCTATGAAATTCAGAAATATTCCGTGACCGGGATGGAGGCAATTCTTCATATTACGGAACATTTTTCGTATCATGTGGGGCAGATCGTCTATATCACCAAGCTCCGCACCGGGACCGATCTGAAATTCTACGATCTATAATGAGAACGCGCCGATGCAGAACGAACAACAACATCCTGAAGTGAAAGTCCACCACCGGCCGATCGTCCGCTGGACGCTGCTGTTCGCAGGGACGGTCTTCGTCGGCATCGGCATCCTCGGCATCTTCCTTCCGCTCCTTCCAACGACCGTCTTCTTCCTGATCGCCGCATGGTGCTATGCACGAAGCTCCGAACGGCTCTATGACTGGCTCCACCACAACCGATACTTCGGCAAGTACATCAAGAACTACCGGCAGGGACACGGCATCACCCTCTCCGGAAAGATCATTACGATCATCATCTTGTGGGGAGGCATTCTATACTCTATATTCGTGACGGAGATGCTGGCCATCCGTATCGTGCTGGTCATCATCGCCGTCGGTGTGACCATCCACGTGTCCGTCATTCCGACCCATCGGGAACCGTAAAATCTCAACGCATCATATCCATCATCAACACAGGAGATCCATGAAGACCATCCATCTCTTGCTGCTGCTGTGCTGTACATTCGCATCAGCGCAGTCATCGCGTCCCCCGGAAGGGATCCGAACGAACACACCGGCGGTCCACGCTCTGAAGAATCTCACCATCATCCCCGCGCCGGGAAAGAGGATCGAGAAAGGGACCATCATCATCCGGGACGGCGTCATCCGTGCCGTCGGTGCGAACGTTGCCGTTCCGTCCGACGCACGCGAGTGGGACTGCACCGGACTCACGGCGTATGCCGGTATGATCGATCTTGCGTCGGATTACGGTCAGCCGAAACCGAAAGCATCATCAGCTGCATCGGAACCGGTCCGCGGTGCTGCGTATTGGAATCCGAACGTCCTTCCGGATCATTCCGTGTCGGCACAGTTCCTGCCGGAGAAAGAGGCGGCGGAAAAATTGCGCGCCGCCGGTTTTACGACCGTTCTTTCCATTCCGCAGCAGGGGATCGTCAAAGGGAACAGCGTGCTGGTGAATCTGGGGAACGATGATGCGAACGCGCAGATCCTGCGTTCCGATCTGTTCCAGCATATCACTCTTTCTTCCTTAGGGTTCGGACAAGGCTATCCGGATTCACACATGGGTGCGATCGCGCTCATCCGCCAGACCTTCATCGACGCATTGTGGTACGCCGATGCACAGCGGATCTATGCGAAGAATCCCGCTCAGGAACGTCCGGAAGAGAATATACAGCTGGCGGCATTGGAACGCGCAGCATCAGGGAAACAGCTGATCGTGTTCGAAACGAATGATGAACTCAAAGCGCTGCGCGCCGGTGCAATCGCCAAGGAATTTTCCCTCCAGTGGGCACTCCGCGGCAGCGGGTACGAGTACCGCCGCACGGATGCGGTGAAAGCGCTCAATGTGCCGGTCATCCTGCCGGTGAATTTCCCCGACGCGCCTTCCGTCGAATCGCCGGAGGATGCATTCAACACCGGGTATGAAGAACTGCGTCATTGGGATTTCGCTTCCGAGAATCCTGCCCGCCTGCGGAAAGCCGGCGTCACCATTGCTCTTACCACAGCACTGCTCAAGGATGCCGGAAAATTCCGCTCTCTGGTCCGGACCGCCATCGACTGCGGCCTGCCGGCGAATGATGCCCTTGCTGCGGTCACGACTGTTCCGGCGCAGCTGACCGGTATGGAGAAACTGCTCGGCACGTTGGAGCCGGGAAAGATCGCGAACATCGTCCTGACGGACGGCGAACTCTTTGCGGAGAAGAGCATCATCCGCGAGACGTGGGTGAGCGGGGAACGATATGAAGTGAAAAGTGCGCCGGCTGCGGATCTCCGCGGCACATGGAAGTTCTCTGTGACCGGTTCATCTTCCGACACGGCCCGGCTGGAGATCGCCGGTGAAGCGGATGCACTCACAGTGCAGATGAAAAAAGGAGAGAAGAGCGTCAAAGCATCGTCCGTCTCCTTCACGCATCGTCAATTCGCAATGGCAGTGGACGGCGATTCCCTCGGCTGGCCGGGGATGCTCCGCTTGTCGGGAAGCGCGAACGGTACGATCATCGCTGGTCTGATCGATCTGCCCGGCGGACGTTCCGGCCGCTGGAGCGCCGAACTCACCGCACCGTTCAAAGCAAAGAGTGATTCCTCCAAAGCGCCCGCGCCTATAACGGCGAGTTTCCCGCTGGTATTCCCGGACGGTGCATTCGGACGCGCAGAGCTGCTGAAGCAGCAGGACCTGTTCGTGAAGAATGCGACCATCTGGACGAGCGCTGCAGCCGGTGTGCTGGAAGGTGCAGATATGATCATTGCAAAAGGGAAGATCGTCAAGGTCGGCAAAGGATTGACCGCTCCTTCCGGCGCTCTCGTCATCGATGCGCAGGGGAAACATGTCACGGCAGGACTCATCGACGCACACTCGCACACAGCTATCTCCGAGGGTGTGAACGAAGCAGGACAGGCGGTGACCGCCGAGGTCCGCATCGGCGATGTGGTGAATGCGGATGATATCAATATCTACCGCCAGCTGGCCGGAGGATTGACGACCATCAATCAGCTGCACGGCTCCGCGAATGCGATGGGTGGACAGAACCAGGTGAGCAAACTCCGCTGGGGGATGCTGCCGGAGCAGCTGAAGTTCGAAGGAGCGATACCCGGCATCAAGTTCGCGCTCGGTGAGAATCCGAAGCAGTCCAACTGGGGCGAGCGGTACACCACGCGCTATCCGCAGACCAGAATGGGTGTGGAACAGATCATCCGCGACGGATTCACTGCTGCGAAGGAATATGAGAAGGCGATGGCAGCGGCCAAGTCCGCTCCGACGCTCGTACCGCCGCGGCGTGACCTGGAACTGGAGACGCTCGTCGAGATCCTGAACAAGAAACGGCTCATCCATTCCCACTGCTACCGTCAGGACGAGATCATGATGCTGATGAAGGTCTCGGATGATTTCGGGTTCCAGATCGGAACACTGCAGCATATCCTGGAAGGATATAAAGTGGCGGACGAGATGGCGAAACGCGGGATCGGGGCTTCGGCATTCAGCGACTGGTGGGCCTACAAGTACGAGGTGGTGGACGCCATTCCGTACGCCGGCAAACTGATGCATGACGCCGGTGTGCTCGTCTCGTACAATTCGGACAGCAACGAGATGGCGCGCCGCATGAATCTGGAAGCGGCGAAAGCGGTGAAATACGGCGGTGTGAGCGAGACCGATGCACTGAACTTCGTCACGATCAATCCTGCCAAACAATTGCGCATCGACAGCCGCGTCGGTTCCCTGGAAGCAGGGAAGGATGCGGACTTCGTCATCTGGAGCGGACATCCGCTCTCCACCTATTCCATCTGTGAGCAGACCTGGATCGAAGGACGGCGGTTCTTCGACCGGACCGAGGATGCGGCGCTGCGCGAGGAACTGGTGACGAAGAAAACAGAGCTCATCCAAAAAGCGGCAAAGTCGAAGAAGAAAGGGGCAGGACCGGCAGCTCCGGTGCGGCGCAGTTTCTCCTTCTCCTGCCATGAAGAGGACCATGACGAGGACCATGAACAGACTGCCGCTCAGGAGGTGACGAAATGAAACGCACAGCATTCATCGTATTGACCATCCTTCTGTATGCAAACGTCCTCCTGGCTTCGAACCCCGTCCCGGCGAAGAAGCAGGAACGTCCCATTGTGCTCACCGGCGGTACCATCCACACCGTGAGCGGCGCCGTGATCCCGAACGGCATGCTGCTGTTCGAGAACGGCAAGATCACTGCCGTCGGTACGTCGGTCACCGTTCCTGCGAATGCAGAGCGTGTCGATGTCACCGGCAAGCATATGTATCCCGGACTCATCAACGCTGCATCCAATATCGGATTGAACGAGATCGAGGCGGTCCGCGCCACACTGGACATGAACGAGACCGGACGTATCAATCCAAACGTCCGGACCGATGTTGCGGTGAATCCGGAGAGTGAACTGATCCCCGCCACGCGCGCCAACGGCATCCTGATCTCGCACGTGGTCCCGGGCGGACCGCTCATCGCCGGCCGCACTTCTGCCATGCTTATGGACGGCTGGACCAACGACGAGATGACGCTCCGCTCGCCGGCGGGACTCTACGTCAGCTGGCCGAACATGCGCGTTTCCCGTTCCCCTTTCGCGCGCCAGTCCGAAGAGGAGCAGCGTAAAGCGATCGACGCGGCCATCAAAGAACTGCGCAGCGCGTTCGATGATGCGCGTGCCTATCTGAAAGCCAAAAAGGCGGACAAGGAACAGCACCCGACCGACCTGCGATGGGAAGCGATGGCGCCGCTCTTCGATCGGAGCATCCCGCTCATTGCATCGGCGAACGAGGTCTCGCAGATCCAGTCCGCGGTGCAGTTCGCAAAAGAACAGAATGTGCGCCTTGTGATCCACGGCGGACGGGATTCCTGGATAGTGGCTTCACTGCTGAAGGAGAACAATGTCGGGGTCATCATCGAACCGGTCCATGATCTGCCGAACCGACGGTGGGAGGAGTACGATCTTCCATTCACCGTCCCGGCAAAACTGCATGCAGCAGGTGTGCTCTTCGCTGTATCGGGAGGAGGGAACTCCACCATGAACGACCGCAATATGGCGTATCAGGCAGCGACCGCGTCCGCGTATGGACTGCCCAAGGACGAGGCGCTCCGTTCCATCACCATCAATGCCGCGAAACTGCTCGGCATTGACGGACAAGTCGGGTCACTGGAGACGGGGAAGGATGCCACGCTCATCATTACCAACGGCGACCCGCTAGAGATCATGACTAATGTAGAAATGGCGTATATCCAGGGTCGTCCCGTGGACCTGCGCAGCCGCCACACGGAACTCTGGAAGAAGTATGAGGAGAAATACCGGCAGCTGGGGATCGTCAAATAACACCGTTCACCTGTATGGACAATAAAAAAACCTGCCTTCGGGCAGGTTTTTTTATTGGTACAGGAGGCTTCAATCGAGTGATGCCATCACTTAAGTCATGGCATGAGGTACTATATAATTATATTTCAGTGCTTTGTCCAAGCAGATTGATGAGTCCATATCATAATCGTTTTATCCGAGCTTCCTGTAACATAAATATCGCGATTATTACTTATGGAAATAGAATTTATTGAAGAATTATGAGCTGGTATGGATTTTAAAAGATTCCAAGGATCACCGTTCCAAATTTTCATTGACTTGTCAGATCCTACAGAAATAAAGCTGCGAATATTCGGTGAAAGAATCCCAGTCGTACTACCTGCGTGACCACTGAGGGTATAGATAGCCTTTGATGTGGATACCTGCCAAATTTTTATCAAACCATCAGATCCGCTGGAAATGATACTAGAATCAGAAGGATGTAAAAATGAAACATTCGAAATTACACCCGAATGAGCATTTGGGATTGATTTAATTTCAGTGCCAGTATTTACGTTCCACAACTTGATTGATTGATCCGCTGAGGCTGATACTAATGTTGTACCTGAAAATGAGTATTTTATGCAAAAAATTGCGCTTTGATGGCCAATTAATGTCCTTACTATTGAACCACTGTTAGAATTCCATATGCGGATCAATTGATCAGCATGTCCCGATGCAAATCCATTCCCTGCTTGGTCCCAGGAGATAGAATATACTGCAGAGCTAGTTTTCCTTGACCACAGTAATGTTCGTGTGACAAGATCCCACATTCTGATAGCACCGTCTTCATGTCCCACGACAATTCGGTCATTCTTCGGGCTTATTGCAATGGCCTTAATCACTGAAGTGCTGTCAACAGATAATGATCCAGACATGGTGCCATTTAAAACATTCCACAGTCGGACCTTCCCATCAAGACCGGCTGATGCTGCCAATGTGCCGCTAGTATCAACAGCCACTGTATAGACCTCAGTAGAGTCTTGAATCGATCTCATGAATGATATATCAGTCGTGGATTGTGATGTCCGAATAGGTGTCGAATATCGGCTTTCATGAACCCCATTGATCGACTTTAGTTTGAACTGATATGTTGAGTTATATGTAAGATCGCTATAAGTATGCGAAGTGGTATTGGGTGTTAAGGTAACAGAATCCTTAATATTTGTGAGAAGATTAGTTCGTTCTAATCTGATCGATTGTTCGTTTGCAGAGTTATCCTGCCAATCTAACTTTATCGAGTTTTTTGAAAAATTTATTATTTGAATATTAGAGGGGCTTAAAAA
>JAVBYA010000381.1 GCA_030824295.1 Bacteroidota bacterium | reverse complement strand
TCTGATTATAGGTCATACCTTACGACGATCACACCGTTCCATCTCTATATTCATCCACAGCAGGAGGCAGCATGAACAAACTTGTTTCTCTTTTTGCGGCAGCGTTGTTGATCGTCACCGGGACACTATTTGCTGATGTTTTCGCATCCAGGATCCGGGTGACAAATCCGGACGGGAGCGCGTTCGACGGGAAATTCAGTGACGGTACGGGGATGAAGGTCACGTATATCCTTAATGATACCGCAACAGCCGTTGAAATGAAGGTCTATAATGCCGCCACAAACTCGCAGGTTGCGACACTCTCCGCTTCCAACCAAAGCCGGGGGGAACACTCCCTGACATGGGACGGAACCGGTTCGGCAGGAGGACAGAGATATTACGTCCGTATCCAGACAACACAGCCGGTCTGGTCGGCCGAAATCTATAAAGCGGTCTATTTCCAGAACACGTCCGATGTCCCTCCTTCCATCGCCCGCGGTATCTATACACGCGGTGTTGATGTGAACAATAATATGGATTCACCGGGATTCGGGTATTGGTATGCCAGCTGTTCCGACCCGACCAGTAACGACGGTTACAAGCAGGGGACGTTGCGGTACAATCCGGACGGTTCGTTCGCCGGCACAGAAGCGAACCACCCGATGCTGACGCAGACCCTCGGCATCGATAACGGCGGTACATACAATTGGGGTAGCCTCTCTCCCTGGACAACGGCGTTGGACAGTAAAGGACGGATCTATCAGGTGAGCAACGGCAGCAATTTCATCACGCGGATGGACAATGACTCCGCCGTGCCGAAGATCATCATCCGCAATGTGCTGTCGCCGCGCGGTGTGTATGCCGTCGGCAGCGGGGCGGACCTGAAACTGTACATTGCTGCGGATACGGTCGTATGGCGGGCGAACATCGGAACCAGCGACACGCTCACCACGCCGCTGGAAATGGTCGCATCGCTCGGCGCGTATGTGCGTGATGTGATCATCGATGATGCCGGCTTCATGCTCGTTGCGCTCCGCACCGGTGCCGCAGGAACGGTCCCCGGATACATCGAACGCTATGATATCACCGGCGCACTGCCGAAGAAGCGGACCGATGCTGCATTCTCGCTCTCCCATACCACCGGTCAGCCGGTCTGTTTCGCACTGAACCACGGTCCGGACAGGAACTCTGCCGCCGATGACACCATCTATTACAGCATCCGCGGCGCGAACGGTTCGGACACGAACAATATCGGCATCCATCAGATCGTGAATGCGGAGAGCGCCTTCCCGGAAGCGAAACGCATCTTCAAGTCCGGCGATGTGCCGGGGAGTCTCGGCGGCAACAACAATGCGAACGCGGACATCGCGCTGGATTGGGCGGGGAACATCATCTGGTTCGAGAATGCGAACGAGGAGATCTTCATGGTGGCGCCGCCGCGTGCCGGCAGCAGCGTGACCCGGGTGACGAAAGGATATGATACGGTCACCGTCTCCGGTTCCACTTCCGTTGGGAACGACGGGATGAGTCCGGATGCCTTTGCGCTCCATCAGAACTATCCCAATCCGTTCAATCCCTCCACGCAGATCGCCTTCACGCTGCCCGCGAACGGCACCGTAACGGTGGAAGTGTTCGACATCCTCGGCAACCGCGTTGCGGAATTGTTCCGCGGGGCGGCGGCACAAGGGTACCACGCTGTGCAGTGGAACGCGCTGCGTGACGGCGGTGCGAAGGTCTCCAGCGGCATGTATCTGTACCGCATCACGGCGCAACTGAACGACGGCCGCGCATTCACCGATGCAAAACGGATGCTGTTATTGAAGTAATTTTTTGGTACACTGGTCCCGTTCCGCACAGTGCGGGACGGGACCATTTTTTTTGGGGAACCCTATGCCGCGACTCCTCTTCGTTCTGGTACTGGCCATGACACTACAATCCGCAGAAGCACAATTCTCGAAACGTCTCTTCGACACCTACGACGCCTATGCATTCTCCGGCATCTCCTCCCGCCGCTTTACCCACGCGGAGCTGATGACGCATCTTGCTGCACTGCAGCAGAAACTCGGTCCGCTCATGACCATGGAGCAAGCAGGCGTATCAGCAGAGAACCGCTCCATCCATCTTTTGAAACTCGGCAGCGGACCGGTGAAGATCTTCCTGTGGTCGCAGATGCACGGGGACGAACCGACCGCCACCATGGCACTGCTGGATATCCTGAACTACATCGCACAGCAGAAGGAGAGTCCGGAGGTGAAGGCGATCCTTGCTCAAACCACTCTGCTGATGGTGCCGATGCTCAATCCGGACGGGGCGCAGCGGTTCCAGCGCCGCACATCGCAGGGGATCGATATGAACCGCGATGCACTGCGCCTGCAGACGCCGGAAGCGCGCATTCTGAAAGGAGTGCGGGACGCGTACCAGCCGGAGATCGGATTCAATCTGCATGACCAGGACCCGCGGTACACCGTGGGCGATCAGGGAACGGTGGCGGTGATCTCCCTGCTGGCGCCGGCCTACAATGTGGAAAAGAGCGATAACGCAGTGCGCACGCGCGCCAAGCAGGTCGCTTCGACTTTGACGTTGGTGCTGGAACAGTTCGTGAAGGGGCATCTCGGAAAGTATGACGATACCTTCGAACCGAGGGCGTTCGGCGACAATATCCAGAAATGGGGAACGAGCGTGGTGCTGATCGAATCGGGGGGATGGAAGAACGATCCGGAGAAGATGTTCATCCGTAAACTGAACTGCGTCGGGCTCCTCTCCGTATTCCATGCCGTCGCGGTGAAGAGCTATGTGCAGAACGGAACGATGCCGTATGAACGGATCCCGATGAACACCAGAACGCTGTACGATATCATCATCCGCGGTGCAACGGTCACCTTCCCGGACGGCCGTGCTCCCATCATTGCGGACATCGCGGTGAACAAGGAAGAGGTGCGTGACGGAGGAGTGAGCACGTGGCGCGGCAGGGTGGTGGACTTCGGCGATCTGTCGGTCTTTTATGCCCACGAAGAATGGAATGGTGAAGGAAAGATCATCGAAGGCGCCGCCGTGGAGTTGAACGATATCGTGGACCTGCCGATGCTGCGCGCAGCCGTGCGCTGAACATAGCGGCCGTGTCAACGGCACGGAGTCCCGCGTTCTGCGGGACTTTTTTTTATTGCTGTGAATGTAAACTCTTTTCCGCATTCCGGTGTTCACTATGGAAACGGAAGAAAAGGAAGGGATGACCATGACGAAACGAACCGCCGCTCTACTGCTGCTGACAGCAGCACTTGCTGCACTCATCACCGCGTCCGTGACCGGTGACGGGCCGGCTGCCGGTGCACAGCAGAAGAGTCCACCATCACTGCAGAAGGATACCAGTATGAAGCCGATCACCGAATATCTGAAGGATGTCTATGCGAAGGGGATGCCGAAGGTCGTGAAGAGCGAAGCGGAGTGGCGTGCCATTCTTTCGCCGGAGACCTATGCCGTCACCCGGGAAGCGGGGACCGAACGTGCATTCTGCGGTGCATTCTATGACCACAAGAAGGAAGGGATCTATCTCTGTGTCTGCTGCGATCTTCCGCTGTTCGCTTCCAATGCCAAGTTCGACTCCGGTACGGGATGGCCGAGCTTCTTCCAACCGCTGCGGAAGGACCATGTCGCCGAAAAGACCGATCTGAGCTACGGAATGCGCCGCGTTGAGATCAATTGTGCCCGGTGCGACTCACATCTTGGACATGTGTTCGAAGACGGACCGCGGCCGACCGGACTCCGCTATTGTTTGAATTCCGAATCGCTCACCTTTGTGCCGGGGAGCATCCCGGCAGACTTCTAAGAACACGACAGCCCGCTGATGCGGGCTGTTTCGTGTCGATACAGAACCTCCCGGTTGGGGGGGGCAGGGAGATCCCGATCAATACGTGTATGCTTCCCTTTGATAGAATAAAGGGAACGTGTTCGAACGCCGGACATGGAACGTTTCCTGTGTGAAGGGGAAGCGGAGCGGTTCGGCGTTGCCATCATAGAAGGCGACCGAATACGATGCGAACCTGCCTATGAAGGTCGTCCAGGTAATGGGGAATGCCCGTTGAATGCCGGACGACAGATCGTACTTCACATCCACATGCTTCATGTCGTCCTTGGTGAAGACCATGTTCTTAGCGGACGTTACCCCGGAATCCAGTACCAGATCGTACGTGTACGAGACCGCATTGCTCGGCTGCAGCGTCATGGAATAACCGTACGTGTAGCTGCTGCTCATCGAAGAGAAATATTTCGGACGGTTGGTGTACGCTGTCGTCTTTCCGCCTCCCATACCGACCACGGCGATGCCGGTCGGCTGATACACCAGCGCCTCCAGAAAACTGTGCGTCCCTTTCAATGCCGCAAGGTCCAGCTTCGCTCCGTTCCGGTCCACCGGCTGGAACGTGACCGGATGGACCGCTTGCGTGCTGGCGATATCCAATATTGCCTTGCCGTTCACTGTGACATTCTCTTTGATAACGTAGCGCGATCCATAGAAGGATGTCACCACATTGTACGCACCGTCGGGCAGGATGAAGGAGAAGCCGGCGGTTTTTGGGGAGAAGGTCTTTGCATACGATGAATTGTTATGGACCAGAACGGTCCAGGGGATCTCGTTGAAATTCAACTGCATCACCGGCGCCTTGATGAACGCGTAGGGTATGGTGATGGTATCCGTACCTGCGGCAAGGAGTGTTCCCGTATATCCGGATTCGAATGTGCTGCTGTTCCCCAGCATCAGGTTGTTCGCTTCCAGTTCCACAGTGACCTGACTGCTGCCCTGTGCAGGAACGGTGACCTGCTGCGGAGTGAACCGGAACGTGAGGCCCGGGGAACTCACGGAAACACCAAAGGAATAACTCCGCGGCGACGGAGCGGCATTGTAGAGCGTTACCGTCCTCTGCTGTTTCCATACCGCCACAGCGGGAGGATCGAAACCAAAACTGAGCTGGGCGGGACTGGCAGCAGTGATGCTGTTCAGAACACGCTCATCCGTTCTGCCGTGACCTTGTATGAACGGTGATTTCCCCAGCGTGCGGGAATTACTGATGACCGCATCACGCACCTGCAGTGCGGACCAATCGGGGTGAAGCTGCATCACACCGGCAGTCCATGCGGTAACGAACGGTGCCGCCATAGAAGTACCGCTCATCTGTACGTACCCTCCCCCTTTCTTTGCTGAGAGGATGTTCACACCCTGTGCCACCACATCCGGCTTGATGCCGTACGAATCCGCTTCCGGTCCTTTGGAACTGAAGGATGCGACATTCATGCCGTCTGCAGCGCCGACCGTCAGTGCGAGCGATGCGATGCCGGGAGAATTGATGCCGGAGAACTCGCCGGTGTTGCCTGCGGCGACCACGACCACGATGCCGGCGCGTACTGCGCGGTCAACCGCAGAAGAGAGCGGGTCATCCGTCGACCCGTACGGTGTGCCGAGGCTCATGTTCAGGATCTGCACGCTGTCCGCAATGGCGCGCTCGATGGCCGCAATCACTGCGGAGGTCGTACCGTTCCCGGACTGGTCGAGTGCTTTATAGATGTACACCGACGCATCCTTTGCCGCGCCGGAGAGAGTGGAGGAATTACCGCAGATGATGCCGGCGACATGCGTGCCGTGGCCGTTGTCGTCCATCGGGTCCGCGTCGTTGTTCACCAGATCGAATCCGCCGGCGATCACCGCCCCGGAACCCATGCGTCCGCCGAATGCTTCATGCAGATAATCCACGCCGGTATCGATGATGCCGATGCGGATCCCTTTGCCGGAAGCGGAAGCAGTACTGTTCGGAACGACAGGAGGTGCGGTAAGAGCGTCGACGGGCGAGGCAGAGACGGTCAGGTCAGGATAGACGGCGCGCACTTCCGTCATGAGCGCGATGCGTTCGGCATCGGCGCGTGAGACGGTGAGCGAGACCGCGTTGATGATGGTCTCGAATTCGCGATGGATCTCCGCATCGGGCAGGGCTGTGCGGAGCGAGCGACGCGCACGGTCCGCAACGGATCTTGAAAAGAGTCGTCCATTGAGGCGTTCTTCGATGCGCGAAGGGGCTTTCATCACCACGATCAGGCGGACGTTCGTTTCTGCTGTGCCGGACGTCTGAACGTCGCTGCCGAACGCAACGGCGCCGATCCCTTCGGCGGCTGGATAGTTCTTTGCAACGCCATTGGTCTTGATGACCAGCTGCTGTCCGCCGGCAAAGGAGACAAGGAGTATGAAGAGAGTGAGGGTTGCTTTCATGTCATTTCATCACGATCATCTTTTTGGATTCAACGGTGGTCTTCCCGGTAATGCTGCGTGCGGTCATACGGTAGACATATGTTCCGGAGGAGATGTTGGTGTTCGAGAAACCGACACTGAACGTACCGTTCTGTTTGGTGCCGTTCACGAGAGTGGTCACTTCACGGCCGGTCATGTCGAATACAGTGATCGTCACTTCGCTTAACTCGTTCACGGAGAAGCGGATGACAGTAGCATTGTTGAACGGATTCGGGTAGTTCTGCTGCAGTGATGATGCGGTGATCATGGTTCCTCCATCCGCGACCGAAGTGGTCTTTTCGGGTGTGACGAACAGCGTATCGCCGGAGATGACAGAATAGGGGACTGCTGTTGCTGCCGGACTGTACTGTTCGATGCCTGCATTGGAAACGATATACGGGGAACTGACGGCAAGCTTATTCGACGGCTGCATGTTCATCAGATCGAATCCCTGAGCGCTCACGCTTCCGGTCATTCCGATCATCACTACTGCCAAATGTAAGAATAAGTTTTTCATCGTGCTCAGCTCCATGCCATCTATTTTGGCAATAGGAGTGCCACTGAAAAACCAGTCGATTCTATTGGGTTTTTTACATATTCCGTCCGGCAGGTCTTGTTTTCTTTACCTCTTGACCGATGCTTTGTAGAAATTACAAGGCCGAATAGGGTCTGAATTCCGAATAAGCAATGAGCTCGTCAGAATGGGTGAAAGTGACGGTTTTCACGGTATCGAGGAAGAATTCCCCCCAAGAGCGGAGGGATGGCGTGCATTGGAGGCAGAGGAAGCGGGAGGGACAAAAAAAAGACCGCATGGAAGCGGTCTTTTTTTTGATCGGAAAGTAAGGATCCGGGGTGCGGAGTTATTCCTCTTTCAAGTTGTAGTGATGGATCTTAGTATAGAGTGTTTTCAGTGAAATGCTGAGGATCTTGGATGTGAGGTTCTTGTTCCATTTCGTGTTGATGAGTACCGCTGCGATATGTTCCTTCTCCAGCTCATCCAGCGTAATAGCGGAGCCGATCTTCTGGTCCCGGGAGGCCGCTGCGGAAGAGTGGTTCAATTGCTGCGGGAGCAGGAGGTCTTTGGGGCGGATGAATCCATCCGTGCTGAGGATGATGGCGCGCTCGAGCACATTCTCCAGTTCACGGATATTGCCGGGCCAATGATATTCGGTGAGCGCGGCGAGTGCGTCGGGATGGAATTCCTTCTTCTCGCGCATGGTATTCTTCCGCTGGAGGATGCTCTGTGCGAGCAGC
>JAVBYA010000362.1 GCA_030824295.1 Bacteroidota bacterium | reverse complement strand
GAGTCAATGGGATCCTGAACGCAAAACGCTGCTGTGGGAACGGACAGATCACCTGGTCAGAACGATCGAATCATCCGGCTTGAAGTTCGTTCCGCTGATGTTCAAGGAAGAACAAGGAAGCCATTACTTCCCCATCTGGAAATTCAAAGAGAATCCGAGGATATGGAACGAACATCACCGAAAGAACCAGGCCAGGAACAACCGTGAAAATGTCGATTTTGCTCATCCGGATGTTCTGCCGATAGTCGATGCATATTTCAAAGAAGTGATCGCGCGCTACGGAAAGAGTCCTGCGCTCAGTTTTTACAATGTCTGGAACGAACCGCACTACTCATCCGATGCCGATCATACCGTTGATTCATTCCGCGTTTGGCTGAAGAGGAAATACACAACGCTCGCCAAGCTGCGGACCGCCTGGGGTGATGAATATACCGATTGGAATGAGGTCACTCCGTTCCTGAATGACAATTGGAATTCCTCCATGCCGCAGATCGATTGGATCATGTTCCGGAATGAACTGAACGGCAGACTGCTCGGCACACTCAAATCCTTTATTCGGAAGTATGATACACTTCACGCTGTCAACGCGAATCCTGTCAGTTCACCCTTCGCTGACTTCGGTCAATTCGGCTCCTACGGAACGGATAACTGGGCATTCACCGAACAGAATGATCTCTGCGGCGTTTCGTACTATCCGGACGGGTGGGAACGGGGGAACGGATTGACTCCGTACCTTCAATGGCGGCATCATTTCGCGTTCACCATCTTCCGTTCCGCAGCACAGCCAAAGAGTTTCATCCTGACAGAAATGTTCACGAATGCTCAGAACGGATTCGTGCTGAATGGATATCTCGATAAACAATCCATGAACTCACTCGTATGGACGGCTCTCTCCAATAACTGCAAGGGGATCCTCTTCTGGAAATGGGAACCGTTCCATCGCGGAAGGCAAGCGCTCGGCCGCGGTCTGACGACCATGAACGGTACTCTTGCACCTCGCGGTGAGGCAGTGAAAGAGATCGGCTCCGTCATCAGCACATATGGTCCATTGCTCGCCGAAGCCCAACTCCGTCCATCTCAAACAGCGATCGCCGTAGATATGGTCGGATTACTAAAAACACTCGAACAAACATCCGAATCGCTCACACAAAAATTCATGTATGAGAGTATTGCAGGAACATTCAACGCGTTGCATCAGAATAATATCACAACAGATATTCTGCGCTTGGACCGGGGTGTTTCCTACGACCAGCTCTGTTCCTACAAGGTCATCTATCTTCCCTTTCAGATCGTCATTCGCAAAGAGACTGCCGAACTGCTGAAACGGTATGTTGCGCAGGGCGGGACCGTGGTTGCCGATGCACGGACGGCGAGTATGGACGAATTCGACAACGCGTACCGTCGCTCTCCCGGCGCCGGACTCATCGACCTGTTCAATGTGGAGCGGATCGATTGGACGGCCAAGAACGGGGCGTTCGCTGTCACCATGAAGAACGGAGGATCCGATACCTCATTCTCGTTCAATGGACGATACTTCCGTGAACAATTGCGAGTGGGAAAAGATGCCATTGTATCCGGTTCATTTGCGGACAACGGCGCACCGGCAGTGATCGTCAACCGGTTCGGCAAAGGAAAGACTGTCTATTCCGCCGTCCCCCTCGGCGCGAGTTATTTCGATCAAAAGAACGATGGAGCAAAGAGGTTCATACTGCAATGTGCCAACGATGCAGGGGTCTCTGCTGAAGCAGAATTCGCCTCACCTTCAGGAACATCGCTCGAATTGAAAGTGCACACCTCGAAAGAGAGAACACTGATCTATGCACTCAACACGGAACCGATCGATAAGGAAGGAACGATCAGCTGTCGAATTCCTGCAGGCACTGTAAAGTCGGTCACGAATATCATCAACAATAAAACAATTCCGTTCTCTGTGAAGAACGGCAATGTGGTCATACCGTTGTCGATCCTTAAGCAGGAAACAGCGGTGTTGATGATACAGTAAATAGTTAGTTTTGTGCAAATTCATTCATCGAGTCTTAGAAAGTCATTGAGAGGAGTCCCGATGCCGTTTACCTTCCTGCCGGCAGGCAGGTCGGGACGACGAAGTTCCGTCTTTTGAACCCCGTACATGTCGGAACCCGTACGACGGGGCAATCTTTCTCTTGTTTAAGATTGCTTCGACCGCCTGCGGCGGTCTCGCAATGACACTTTTGTTAAGTATTTCACTGGTTTCTCATTTACAATAATCTAATGGTGCTTTATGAAAAATAAATACATCTGTTCAACGTTACTGTTTATCATTCTGACGGCTGTTTCTCTTCCGCTCCACGCTCAATCCCCTGCGCAGAGTGAATCGAAGTCCATCCTGAAATATTTCATCACCAAATCCGGCACCAAACTGATGGACGGTCCGGACGAATACCGGTTCATGGGACTCGCCGCCTCGAATCTCCATCAGAACGAGGATCAGGTGAAACAGGATGTATCGAACAGGTTTCCCGACGAATTCGAATCACGCGACGCACTGACCACCTTCAAACAAATGGGTGGCCGGGCAACACGGATCTTCTCTTTCACCATCCGGCAGGAAGGGACGAATCTTCCGTATTACGTCGACAGCCTGGGTGGATATAACAAGGATGCATTCAATTCGCTCGACAAAACGATCCAGCTCTGCAATGAACTCGGCATCCGACTGATCATTCCGATCATCGACTCGCATGATTTCTACGGCGTCGGCGGCATTAAACAGTTCGCCGGTTTCCGTGGAAAGTCAGCTCCAGAATTTTGGACCGACCGTCAGGTGATCAATGATTTCAAACAGATGATCACCGATATCCTGAATCATAAGAATGTCTACACCGGTGTTGCATATAAAGATGAGAAAGCGATCCTTGCATGGCAGTTGGGAAATGAACTCGAAACATTCATCTGGGATTATAAACGGAATCCCGACGAATGGTTCCCCATCCTTCTCACCTGGGGGAAGGAGATCAGCGCATTCCTGAAGACCGCCGCTCCGAATCATCTGATCATGGACGGCGGCGCCGGCCGCGGCGAGGATGTGGCACAGGACCCCAACATCGACATCATCAGCAAACATTATTACATCCATTGGTCCGGCGAGAAGGATGTGTATAAATTCAATAAAGCGGACAAAGCGATGACGAACCGCTACAACAAGGTTTTGATCGCGGATGAATTCGGTCTTGGACCGACCTCCAGTCTCATTGCACTGATGGATGAGATCGTTGCCAACGGCACATCGGGCGGATTACTCTGGGGTATCCGCGCTCATCGGCGCGACGGCGGGTTCTACGATCACGAAGAAGGAGGCGGATACCGCTCCTACCATTGGCCCGGATTCCCCTCCGGAAATTTTCAGGACGAGAGGAATGTCCTCCGGCTCCTTCGCGAGTACGCGTTCAAGATCAGGAATATGGCTCCCGAACCGATCACTGCACCGCTCCCTCCCGCGCTCCTCCCGATCGTGAGCGGCAGGATCTCCTGGCAGGGCTCGACCGGCGCTTCACACTATGAGATCCAGCGTCGTCTTACCGGAACCTCCGCCTGGAAGTCGCTCGCTCCCCGTGTCACAGACGACCGTCAGCCGCCGCTCTATACGGATACGACGGCAGTCATTGGAACATCGTTCGATTACCGTGTGATCGCGAAGAATTCAGCAGGCTCATCACTTCCCTCCAACATCATCACGGCAAAGGAATAACGGAGAACCCATGGAATACATTCCATCTGGTGAACGGTACAACAACATGCAGTACCGGCGATGCGGTCACAGCGGCATCCAATTGCCGGCCATTTCACTTGGACTGTGGCACAACTTCAGTGATAAGGACCATCGGAGCAATTATCGCGCGATCATCGTGAAAGCGTTCGATCTCGGCATTACGCATTTCGATCTCGCGAACAATTACGGACCGCCGCCGGGTTCCGCTGAAACGAATTTCGGAAGTATCCTTCGTGAGGATCTTCGTTCATACCGTGACGAACTGATCATCTCCACGAAAGCGGGATACGACATGTGGCCGGGACCGTACGGAAACTGGGGCTCACGGAAATATCTTCTGTCGAGTCTCGATCAAAGTCTGCGGCGCATGCAGTTGGAATATGTGGACATCTTCTATTCACATCGCCCTGATCCTGACACGCCGCTTGAAGAGACAATGGGTGCGTTATCACATGCCGTCCGTCAAGGGAAAGCTCTCTACTGCGGTATCTCCAATTATCCGGCCGACCTCGCGGCGAAAGCGATCGCGATCCTTCGCGAAATGGGGACCCCCTGCCTTATCCATCAGCCGAAATACTCCATGTTCGTCCGATGGGTTGAGGATGGTCTGCTCGGACTGCTTGATGATGAAGGAGTCGGATGCATCGCATTCTCTCCCCTTGCCCAGGGACTGCTGACGGATAAGTATCTCACGGGGATCCCTGCGAACTCACGCGCTGCACTTCAGCATGGTGCATTGCAGCAAAAGGATATTACCGAACAGCACGTGAAGAGAATAGCGCAATTGAATCTGATCGCTTCGAAGCGCGGACAATCACTCGCACAAATGGCACTCGCATGGCTGCTGAAGGATCGCAGGATCACCTCCGTGCTCATCGGCGCCAGCAGTGTCGCTCAGCTGCAGGATAATCTATTTTCCCTCACTGCTCCGTCGTTCACGGCTGAAGAACTCGCATCGATCGAACAGATCCTGAACAATGAGATATCATTGAAATAATTCATAATTGTGACGCAACGTCATTGCGAGTCCCGATGCCTTTTTGTCGGGACGAAGCAATCTCGCTCTTCATTCAATGTGAAAAGATCCTGAAAGGTACAAACATGCTGCATCAAACGAATAAACATCTCCATGGTATAGCGATATTCCTTGTAGTAGCTGTGGGGACTATATCCGCTCAGATTCCCGCCGGATACAAGGGGAAACCGTACACTGATTCACTCTACAAACGCGGTGCACAATCCATCCCCGGACGTGTCGAACTGGCATTCTATGATCTCGGCGGTGAAGGGATCGCTTATCACGACAGCACATCGGCAAACGAAGGAGCTGCACTCAATCATACCGAAGGACACCATCGGCCCGGCATTCCCGCTTCCCTCGCCTTCTTCCGTGAGAATGAAGGTGTCGATATTTCTTATACCAAGGATTGGGCGGACTTCAATCATCCGAACAAGGTGGATCCGGCGGTGAATCAACTCTATATCGGGTGGGAGGAAGACGGAGAATGGACGAACTACACGGTGGATGTGAAAGCGCCGGGCAAATACAAGATCATCACCGTTTATGGATATCAGGACAATAGATCTTCACTCTGGCTGAACAATACAAAGGCAGTCGACCTCAAGATGCCGGAGAATACCGGTAACTGGCACTACTGGACCCAGGCGACCGTCGGCGAGATCACCTTCACCAAAACAGGATTGAATCTGTTGACGCTGCATTATAACAAAGGGGCGAATCTCGCATACTTCGATTTTGTTCTGATCCAATGATTGAATGAACTGCTATTAAGGCTGCAACACCAAGCGGATAGAAATACTATATTTGTGGATTTTTGTGCCTGCCGCCATACTGTTGGGCGGGCCTTTGTGTTCTCGTGGCTGAAAGCATTCTGCATCTCAAGTAAAATCTACAACAAATGTCAACACTATGACCCGATTACTTTCTCTCCCGTTCGTTCTCGCCGCATTCATGCTGTTATCGATATCGCTGCTTGCGCAGCAGAACATCCTTTCCCTCAACAGTTCACCTTCCGTACGATGGATGCTAGCACCGCAGGAAGATATAGGCAATGACAGCGTTGCGATGTTCTCCGGAGGATACACACCGGTGAAGTGGACATATGCCGCGGTGCCGGGAACAGTCTTCGGCTCATTCGTCGCAGCAGGAAAGGAGAATGATCCGAATTATGCCGACAATATTTACCGGGTGGACCGTTCCAAGTATGACAGGGATTTTTGGTACCGCACAGAGTTCACTGTTCCTAATGATTTTTCTCGTGGACGGCTCTGGCTGAACTTCTCGGGTGTGAACCGGGACGCCGATGTATTTTTGAACGGACGATTCATTGGAACGATCCGAGGCATTGTCCAGCGCGGAAGGTTCGATATCACTCGACTCGCTTCCGGTACTTCCGTGAACATCCTTGCTGTACTCGTCCATCTTCCCCAGCAGCCGATCTCGAATGGCGCGAGTCCCACTTACGGCTCCAGCGGTGGGTGGGACTGGATGCCCTCCGTGCCCGGACTCAACATGGGAATACAGGATGATGTCTTCCTTTCGACAACAGGAAATATCGTGATCCAGGATCCATGGATCCGCTCCGATGTCAGCAGCGCATCCACGGCGCAGATCGCTATCAGAACAGAATTGAAGAATACCACTTCCGTGGAACGGTCCGGTATCTTATCCGGCACGATACAGCCCGGCAGTATCTCATTCTCGCTTCCTGTCTCTGTCGGACCGAATGACACGAAGATCGTCACGATCGATAACGACGGATTCCCGGAACTCTCCATCAAAGAACCGAAACTGTGGTGGCCGAACGGATATGGTTCTCCGAACCTGTATTCGTGTTCGTTGAAGTTCACAGAAGGCACGACCGAATCCGACCGGCAGACGATCTCATTCGGGATCCGTAAACTGGAAGTCGACACCTCCGGTAATGTGATGACGATCCGGGTGAACGGAAGGAAGATCTTCGCGAAAGGGGGCAACTGGGGAATGCCAGAATATATGCTCCGGGTATCCGATGCGGATTACGATCTCCGGGTGAAGCTGCACAAGGATATGAACTTCAACATCATTAGGAACTGGATGGGCTCCACCACCGATGATGCATTCTATGAAGCATGCGACCGGTACGGCATCATGGTCTGGGATGATTTCTGGCTGAACTCCAGCGGCGGACTACCGAGGGACATCAATGTGTTCAACGCCAACGCTGTTGAGAAGATCAAACGAACACGTAATCATCCTTCCATCATCCTCTGGTGCGGCGCGAACGAAGGTGAACCTCTTCCTCCGCTTGATGACTGGCTTCGTGCCAATGTGAAGACATTCGACGGCAGACACTATCATTCGAATTCCCATTCCAACAGTCTCTCCGGCAGCGGACCGTGGACTCCGCTGGAACCGTCCGACTATTTCAGCAAAGCTGCCCCCGGCAATTGGGGCGGCACCAGCGGCTGGGGAATGCGCAGCGAAATGGGGACCGCTGTTTTCGTCAACACGGAGAGCTTCCGCAAATTCATTCCGGCGGACAAACTCTGGCCGCAGAACGAGATGTGGGACAAACATTTCTTCGGCAATTCCGCTATGTATGCAGGACCGGAACGGTATTCTTCGTTCATCAACAGCCGCTACGGTATCCCCTCCGGTATCGATGACTTCTGCCGGAAATCGCAGCTGTTGAATATTGAGACGAACAAAGCAATGTTCGAAGGATGGTCCGACAATCTGTGGAATGATGCCACCGGCATCATCATCTGGATGAGCCAGCCGGCATATCCTTCGATGGTCTGGCAGACATACGATTATTATTATGAT
>JAVBYA010000156.1 GCA_030824295.1 Bacteroidota bacterium | reverse complement strand
GACCACGCAGGGGGCATCAACCGGAGTGTCTCTTTAATGCAGGCCTGCATCACGGGGGTTTCCTGCGGGGAGATCAGAGCATCCTCTGCCCGGGGAGCAAGATCTGCAAGCTCTGCGGTGATGCGTCCGTTCCACTCCGGATGTGTGGAGAGGAAGTAGACCAGCCACAGGAGTCCTTCGGCCACCGTGTCATACCCGGCGAACAGCACGGTCTGCATCTCATCCTTCACCTGCTGAGCAGTGAGTCTTCCCGCTTTGTGCTCATCGGTGAGGACCCTCATGAATTCACCCGGCAGGATCGTCCCATTCATGACATCATCGAACAATCGATCGACGGCATGCTGGATATCATCGAGCGCTTTTCTGGGCTTATGGAAATCGAAGATCTGCACCGGCCGGCGGAAGAGGATGCCGAGGATCTGCCTCCAATAGTGCCGCATCGTGGTCGTGTGTCCGAGGATCGTTTTCAACCCGCTGATCAGCCGGTCATTGTCCATCATGCTTTTCGGGGAGATCAAATACCGCATCGTCAGGGAGAACAGCAGCGCTATGAACTCCTTTTCCAGATCGACCGCCGTCTTTGCTTCGGCGTGACGCTGGAATGACTGGACCATGGAGCGGAGTTCCTCCCTGAGCAGATCGGAGAATACATCCATCCGGTGCTGGTGGAAGACCGGCTGCAGCAGTTTATGCTGCGACTTCCAATGCTCCCCTTCGGAGAGGAAGAGGCCTTCACCCAGGAGCGGCTTCAGATCCGAGATGGCCTTCCCCCGCGGGAAGTTCTCGTGGTTCGTTTTCAGGATATACTTGATCACCTCAGGATCATTAACGAAGATGACCGCATCGTTGCCGAATTTCAGATGGAGAACGTTCCCGTACCGTTCCGCTAGGCGGTTGAACGTGCTCATGGGTGTGAAGGTGATCCCGTACAGGTGCCGGAGTGTTTGGAACGTATTGAGCGTAGCAGTGTTGGAGTTCATTGACAGCCGGATGTGAAGAAAAAGTGATCAGGATGCCGGATGCAGCAGCAGTCCCGCATAGATAATACAATGAGGAAAATACGGATGCAATCGTATTCTCCCGAATCGGTGTGCGTGAGAAGCCGGATCGGATCGGTCCGGTTGAGGGAGGATGGCATCATGTGAGCGGCTGCTCAGTACGGCCGTTTCAGGACCATCATCACCGCGGCGGCAAGCGGTGTGACCGTTGCAGCGATACCCCAGACGATCCAGGAGGTATAGAGTCCGCGGAATGTGCTCCAGTCAAACGCGATATCCCCGGCATGCTCTTCCGTCATTGCCGCCATGCGCTTCTGCAGCGGTGCTACCCTGGCCATGAAGACGATGCCGGAGAGAATGAAGAGGGCGATGGACCAGATGATCCATCCTGTGCCGAAGATGGGAAGCCGGCCGACCATCGCCGTCATCACTCCGGTCGCAGCGATGAGGATCACGTTCGGCATGGTGAAGACCGTATCGGCTGCGATGATCCCTTTCAGGGTGTGACCGATGATCCTGGCGTCCTTTGAGCGGACGGCGATGTGCATCCAGAAGATCCCCGTAATGATGTTCCCGAGGAAGAGGATGACACCGATGATGTGCAGCAATTTAAAAAAGAGATAGTCCATACACCTTCAATCCGTTCACAATGGAAACGATGGAACGGATGTAAGGTAATAGTATTGGTGTATAATACCAAATACCGGAGGGATCGCGGAAAGCATGGTCCTTTAAACTGACTGCAACAACTGTTCGAAGAACGCACCGATATGGTTCTTCCGGTCGACAAAATGCAGTTCCAGGATCCAATGCCGCCGTTCGCCGGATCTGTCCAATTGAAGGATATCTTGGTGATTGTCCGGGTGCACATCCAGACAGAGATCGGCCGGATCATCCGGCTGTTCGTGGGGATATCTGCCGATGATGTGTCCGGCAATGGCATTCCCGAACTCATATCCGTAGCTCTGCGCCAAACCGACATCATAGTGGAAGAACTGGGCTCCGGTCAGCTGCGTCTGCCGGGAATACCATTCGTTCCCTCTGTACCATGCTTCCTCGATGTCCTTCTTGATCTTCAGTTTGAGCGGGTCATCACCAAGGATGTATGTCCTTCCAAGGTCCGCTTCCCACTCACCGAAAACAGGATGAAAGTCAAAGAACAAAATGTCCCCTTCTTGGATGGTACGATCCACAGGATCAGCGGCATAGGGTTGAAGCGTGTTGGGTCCGGTCCGTACGATCTTCTTCCCCCAATGACGCTCGCTCCCGAACTCTTCGCGTGCGATGCGAACAACGTCCTCACACAGCTGCTGCTCCGTTCTTCCGGGAACGATCAAGCCGCGTTGTTCGATCACGGAGAACAGTTCGATCGCTTTGTTCTGTGCTGTCATCAGCTGTTCAGTTGTATTGTGCATAAGATATCCGCTGTTGGTGAATGGAAGGGATGGGTGTGTATACCGTCGGAGCGGTCAAGGAGTTCCTTTCCCGGATTCCTTTCGCAGTTCTGTCTCGATCGCTGCGACGATGGAGCGGGGGATCTCCGTCTCTAATTCCTTCATCGCCGCCCGATGTGATGCGATCATCTCCGGCTGCCCGGCATGATACTCGCAAAGATAATAGTATCCAATGTACCGGAACAGCGGAGCATCATCCTGTGTCAGCAAGCGCAGCTCGGCTTCCGGCATGGAGGTGATCGGCTGACCAAGGGACTTCAACGCGGTCACATTCAGCAACGCCAGCTCGATCTCTTTTTCCCTGCCGTTGGACCGAAGACGCTGGTACCGTTTCCGGTCAGTATAGAAGATACCTGTCCGGGCGGGAAGCGTGGTTGCCAACGCGATCGCCAAAGAGACCAGTCCCATATACAACATGTAGAACGACCATGGCTGCCCGTTCACCGTGAAGGCCGTGATGACCATGATGAATGTGAAGGCAACGGATGCCAACGGACCGGCGATAAGGATGCGGGCAAATACATCAGCAGGATCATTCGGACGGCCGTCAGGGAGAGTTGCTGCCGCTCCGCCGAAGAGTTGGAACTCTCTATTAAGATAGATGCGGATTCTCTTCTGTTCATCCCTTTTTATCCCTAACGGTCCTATCACGAACAGCTGGAATGAGTGTCCATGGAACAGACCTGTCAAGAGATGACCAAGTTCGTGGACGGCCAGCGGAATGAACAGAAGAAGGAACAGCATCAGAAAGAACCAAACGGTGATGTCTGCTTGTCCGGGAATGACCGTGCTGAGCAATTCGCCGCGTGCCAGGAGACCGCCGATGAACCACCCGGCAAGCGGGGAAGTGAGCAGGATGAGAATGGGTAGTATCCGTTTCATACGGTTCCGGCGGAGCTTGTGGAATATTCAGTGAATGAAGCAATATGTTTACGAAAGATAGCGATAAACGGTTACGGTTTGCCACAGAAAAGGGTGCATGATGTCCGCCGTCGGTTCAATGAAGGACCGGTCGTTGAAACGCAGGTGAAGTTCGGACCGGGATAAAAGGACAAGGGTCGTTCTTAATTGAGTGTCGGAATATCTGAGGAAGAGTTGCTCATCGGTTCCAATTTTAGTACGTTATTCCGCGTAGCAACATACTGTCTGCTCTGCTATTCCCTCACATTCCCGCGAGTGTTATGAAAAAGTTCATTTTCCTGTTCCTGCCAGCCATGTTGTTCTCCCAATCGATCGATCTGTCCATCGACTATGTGAAATACGAATATCGCATCCCGATGCGGGACGGTGCCACACTCCACACCGCCGTCTATGTCCCGAAGGATACGTCGAAGCGCTATCCCATCATGCTCAGCCGGACCCCGTATACGACCGCACCGTACGGCGAGAGGTACCTGAAGGCGGAGCAGAACAATGCGTGGATGGCGCAGGAGGGATACATCATGGCGTTCCAGGATGTGCGCGGACGGTTCATGTCCGAAGGGGAGTATGAGGATATCCGTCCGCATATCCCGAACAAGCAGTCGAAACAGCAGGTGGACGAGAGCAGCGATGCATTCGATACCATCGAGTGGCTGCTGAAGAATGTGAGAGGACACAACGGCAATGTCGGGATGATCGGCATATCGTATCCGGGATTCTATGCGGCGCATGGACTGATCGATGCGCATCCTGCGCTGAAAGCCGTATCACCGCAGGCTCCGATCTCCGATTGGTTCATCGGCGACGACTTCCATCACAACGGTGCGGTGATGCTCATCGATGCGTTCAGTTTCTTCCGTTCCTTCGGCAAGCCGCGGCCGGCACTCCGCACCACCTGGCCTGAAGGGTTCGAGTATCCCACGCAGGACGGGTACAAATTCCTCCTGGAGGCCGGCTCGCTCGCTTCCATCAAGAAGAATTACTACGGCGACACATCGAAGTTCTGGAACGATGTGTTCGCGCATCCGGACTATGATGCATTCTGGAAAGCTCGCAACGTTGCGCAGCACATGAAGAACATCCGTCCCGCCGTGCTGCTGGTCGGCGGCTGGTTCGATGCAGAGGACCTGTTCGGTTCGCTGGAGATCTATAAAGCGCTGGAGGAGTACAATCCGGTGAACCGGACATCGCTGATGATGGGACCGTGGTTCCACGGCGGGTGGGTCCGTTCGAACGGCAGCCGTCTGGGGAACGTGAGCTTCGGTGTGAAGAGCTCGGAATATTACGACAAACATATCCGTGCATTCTTCGGTCATCACTTGAAAGGGACGGATGCATTGCCGCTGCCGGAAGTATCGGTTTTTGAGACCGGGAGCAATGTATGGCGCGCTTACACCGAGTGGCCGCCGAAGCAGGCGGTGCAGCGTTCGTTCTATTTCAGCAGCGGCGGGCGGCTGTCGTTCGAGAAGCCGTCGGCAAAGAATGAAGCGGATGAATATGTGAGTGACCCTGCGCGTCCGGTGCCCTACATCGCCGAGATCAGCAATGACCGCGGCAGGGAGTATATGACCGATGACCAGCGGTTCGCATGGCAGCGTCCGGATGTACTCTCGTATTCCATGCCGGTGACCGACACGGTGACCATCGCCGGACCGGTCACTGCGGAACTGTATGTGACGACGACCGGAACGGATGCCGATTTCATCGTGAAGGTGATCGATGTCTATCCGGATTCGGCGAAGGACGATCTGTCGAACGCACCTCATGTGAAGATGAGCGGATATCAGATGCTCGTCCGCGGCGAGGTGATGCGCGCGCGGTATCGGAACAGTTTCTCGAAGCCGGAACCGCTACGTCCGGGCACCGTTGAACGGGTCCGCTTCACCATCCCGGATCTGAACCATACGTTCCTGCCGGGGCATTCCATCATGGTCCAGGTGCAGAGCAGCTGGTTCCCGCTCGTGGATCGGAATCCCCAAAAATTCGTGAATATCTACACGGCAACAGAAACCGATTTCCGGAAAGCACAGATAACGCTGCAGCGGAATTCCCGCTATCCATCATCCATCACTGTCGGTGTCCTGAAACAGTAAAAGCAGCCGGAAATAGGCGAATTACACAAATTTATCCATCAATAACGAAAAAGAGATTTTTTCGTTCGCTTTTTGGATTGAATTGTGTATATTTGTAATCCCTATAGTAACGACGTCAAAACGCAAGGAGAGTGTTCCATGGCAAAACAACAATCGTTTGAGGAAAAAGCCAAGAAAGCCGCGAAAGCCGGCGCCTTAGAGAAAACGATCAAATTCGTGGCAGCGGTGAAGACCGACAAAGGGTCGTACCGTTTCAACCAGAAGTTATTGAAAGTGAAGGACGAGAAGTCCGAAGAAGCGGTGCTCGAAGCCGAATTCAAGAAGATGCAGGAAGCTGCTCACTGATCCGCATTAACAGCAACCAACGAAAGAACCATCATGTCCAAAAAGTGTGAAATCTCCGAAGTCGGTCCGATGACCGGTCATAATGTATCGCATGCGAACAACCGCACGCCGCGCCGTTTCCTGCCGAACCTGCAGAGCAAACGTATCTGGGTGCAGGAACTGAAGCGCTACATCAATGTGAAGCTCTCCACCAAAGCGCTCAAGACCGTCACCAAGAACGGCACCGCCGAACTGGCGAAACTGGTCCGCGCCGGTAAGATCTAACGGATGAAAAAGCATATCAACATATCTTCTGTGTTGATGCTGATCGTCTACGGCGCAATGACCATGGTCGTTGCGCCGCTGCACCACCACGCTCCCGAAGACGGAGCGAACAAACATAGTGCCGCAGCCCATGCATCGCATGACTGCGGCATTTGCACGTACACCTCAGCCTCCGTCACGTTTGAACCGGCGGCGGATGAGGTCATCACCGTTCGCTGGACCGGTGAGACCGTCACGGTCGAATCGTCCGTTGTTCGTGTGAATTTTTGCTACCGCGAATCCCGCCGCCGCGGTCCTCCCACGCATCTCTCGTAACATCCGCTCCCTGTTCGATCCAGTTCATTGAGGACGATCGTCCTCATCCTTACAACTTTACTCATTCGAATGAAGCCAACAGCATATCTCTGTATGCTCGTTCTGGCCGTACACATCGGTGCCGCTCAGTCCGTGACCTTCTCCGGTACGGTCGTGGACAGCACGGTGAATACGGTTCTGGAACGTGCTACGGTCTACATCGTGGAGCATCAACGCCACCTCACGACCGAGCGTGACGGTTCGTTCCGTGTGGAACTTCCCCGCGGTACGGTCACCGTCATCTGCCGGCTGCTGGGATATGCGGACCAGACACAGCGACTCGTGCTGGACCGGGATATGCATAGAGTGATCCGCATGGTCCCGTCGGACATCCAGCTCTCGGAAGTGAATGTGGAAGGACGAGTGGACCGTTCGAGCCTTACCGGTTCCTCGCAGTCCGTGATCGTGATGACGCCGCAAGATGTGGACCGTCACCGGGGACAGACGATCGGCAAGGCATTGGAGAGTATCACCGGCGTCACCGTTCTCTCGACCGGTCCGTCCATCGCGAAGCCGGTGATCCGCGGATTGCACAGTCAACGTGTGAAGGTGCTCAATGCCGGTGTGCCGCAGGAGGGACAGCAGTGGGGCGGCGAGCATGCGCCGGAGATCGATCCCTTCGCGCCGTCCAAGATCGAAGTGCTGAAAGGAGTGGCGGGCGTTGAGTTCGGTTCCGGCGCCATCGGCGGTGTGATCAAACTGCAGCCGAGGGAGATGCGCCGCAGCAAAGGGATCGGCGGCGAACTGTCGCTCAATATGTTCAGTAACAACCGGCAGGGCGCGCTCTCCATGCTCGTGGAAGGGGGACCGGACCTGTTCGACGGATTCTCGTGGCGGGTGCAAGGGAGCGGACGCAAAGCCGGAAGCGCCTCGGCGCCGGACTATGTGATCGGGAATTCCGGATTCACAGAAGCGGATGGTTCTGCCGCATTCGGGTATACAGCCGGTGATCTGACGGTGGAGAGTTACTACAGTCATTTCAGTACAACGCTCGGTATCTACAGCGGTTCGCATCTCGGTAATCTGGATGACCTGAACCGCGCGCTGGCTGCCGGCGGTCCGCTCGCCGAATATTCTTTCACCTACGATATCCAGCCCCCCAAACAGGAGATCGCGCATGACCTCTGGTCTGTGAGAACATCCTATGCGTTCCCGGGAATGGGAACGCTGGAAGCGCA
>JAVBYA010000175.1 GCA_030824295.1 Bacteroidota bacterium | reverse complement strand
AATTAACAAATCTAATGCGCTTCAATGGTTGCGAGTCCTACGTGACAAACGAATTGCACATCGTGATGCAATAGATATTACGGCCAATCCGGTATCACCTTTTAGAGAGTCTTTTGAACTAATCAAAGTTGCCCAAAATGTGGCAATTATTTTTGGGGCCGCTTATACTAGCTCAATATATGGATTTATAAATGATTTATTTTTCTTAGGTGAAGAATCTGAACGAAGTGCCGTCTCTTTGGAAAAAGTATTTAATACTTTGATGAATAATAGTGTGTCCGATTAACCATATATCAAGGAGTTCCAAATTGAATCATTTCGGGCCAAACCGATCCCGGCTCGGAACATGCCGACCGGGAAATTGAAGCTGACGCTCCATAAAGTGTCAAGCATCATGAGCACTACTATCAACATTAGGTCCGGTTCGTTTTCAGCAATTCAAGTCTCAATTTTCGTGGCGACGGTTTAATGTTGCACGCAATTTATTTCCAGTCCGTTAGGTGGCAACTATGATTCAGCGGCAGATATTTATTTATTGTTATGAGAATGAAAGAAATTATTGGTTATCTCGCTCAAATGCGATAATGGGATTTAAAAATGGTAATGATTTCTTGCCGAATAAAATTAAACGGGTTAAAGAAGGGGATATTATTTTAATTCGAGATAGCACCATTTCTGATCGCTTAGAGTTATTTGGCGGCTGTATTGCAAAGGGGAAGGCGTATGAACATAAAGCCGGGGTGAAATACAATTATTCCGACTTAATATGGGATGAAGAAACTACGTTTAATAAAATTGTTTATTCACTTAGACTACCAGTTGATTTTGTTTCAATTTATCTCAAAAAGTCTATTGATTGGAATGAATTCCTAAAGATGAAACAATTGGATAGTGATGGCCTAGAGATGGACATTAAACAAATAAAGGTATTTACAAAAGGGAATTTTTATCATCCAAGTTACAATGAATCAATCATAAAATTATTTGGCATTCAAATTCGTAACCCTATTCTCTATTGATATCTTTAATAGTTATAAAGTCAAGAGACAACTAACGCCTTGTTCACATCTCAGCGATATTGGTGCGTGTGATTCAACGAAGAACCGGACCGACATCAACGATCAAATTTCATCGTGTTACCGGGGTTTCAAATGAGTCAGGGGCAGAATAGGTGATTGGTAAGCTTTATGAACAATTAAGAGGATATATGGTTGAGTATTTAATTCTTGCATCACTCATCAGCGGCGGGTTTTCGGCATATATTGCGAAAGAAAAGAACAGAAGCGCAATGAACTGGTTTTTCCTTGGGTTCTTCTTCAATTTATTCGCTTTGATCGCGATCTCTGCAGTCCCGCCGGTTTCAAATTCTCCGATTCACTACGAAAGTGTTGCCGCTACCGGCGGCGGACTCAAATCCTGGATCTGCCCGAATTGTAAAACTTTGAATGGTTTTGCAATCGATGTTTGCCATAAGTGCGGTGCGAAAAGATAAAGCACATCTTGTTGGTATCGGGTCTTTCTTTTTAGGTGCTTACCGTTATTTCAGCCGAACTACACTGTGCCAATAGAAGGAGTCTCCTGTAGTAAGGCTATCAAAATGCAACATGGTATCAACTGATTTCTTTTAGGAGGGCACTTGGAAGGAGTATTACTTGTTTTCGTAGTGCAAGCAGTTGTTTTTGGGATTTTCTGTTCATTCATTGCCAAAGAAAAGAATAGAAATTCAGCAGAGTGGTTCATACTGGGTCTTCTTTTCAGCATACTTGCTGTTTTTGCACTCATTGCCGTTCCCAAAATCGAAAGGCGACCCGCACAATTTTTTGTGAAATCAAAAAGTGTCTGTCCATATTGCAAGGAGGAAGTTCAGCCTGATGCGATCTTATGTAAGCATTGCCGAAGTGATCTTTCCATGAATAAACCCATTCTTCAATCTTCTTCGACTGAAGGCACAGAAAAAACTACGGATACACACAGCTCGTTAACCGAAAATGGGTATAAAATAGTATGTAACCAATGCGGCAATTTCGAGATCATCAAGATAGAACATTTGACTTTCAAGGAAGCATATTCAAAGTTCTCTACACAATTTTCAAGGACGAAATCAAGAATTTCGTGTAATTCTTGTGGTAAAGTTTTTGCATTCAATCCATATACTGCTAAGCGTGTTTTGAACAAGAATTGATCATTCAACTTGTGCGGTGCCCCTCAACTGCACCAGCATTAACACGGTCGGGATCAGGCGTCACTGAAGTGAAAGTCAACACAATTGAAGCAACGCATTTGATTCAATTCCCGAATTATTTCATTCCATGACAATTCCCTCTCTCAAATTCCTCTCCCTTATTGCTCTCCTCTCCCTCGTCTGCGCCGGATGTGTCGCCGAAGCAGAGGAGGAGGGAAAAGCCGCCTTCACCGACTACGTCGGCACGTGGCGGTTGAACAGTTCGCATGACCCTGCGGACAGCGCACTCATCGGATCTGCCTGGCTGACGCTGAATGCCGATTCGACCTATACCGGCAGCCCTTCGACCATTCTGCCCGGGGATTCCCTGCCGGGACAGCCGGTATCCGGCCGGTGGAAGACCTTCTATTATTTTGTGGACCGTCACGAATCGGGCACCAGCGGTCCGGCCATCTCCCTGACCGGTGTCAGCCGCTCCGCTACGTGGATGCTCGGCGGCAGCGGGATCAAGGACAGTCTGATGGTATGGACAGCGTTGCATACGGCGGGACAAGAATATCGGTGGGTGTTGGATTGATGTGTACGGCGTTGAGTGTCACCTCTACGGTGACACTCAACTACTCTAACATTCAAACTGTCAGCTTCAAATACGAATGAAGTGAGAGTCACCTCACAGGTGACTCTCACTGTCGCCTGTGAAGTGACCCTGGTATACTCTTCACCCATTCCTTCTTCCCTTTCATCCCGCGCGCAGGACAAAAAAACATTCCAATCCGATCATTTTATGCTCTCTTCGGGAATATTTAGAGTATATTGGGACGGAAATGCGCAGGGTGACGAGCGAACGACGGGATCGATGGGTCCGTAAACAACGGAACGCGGTAGTTCGTGCTGTAATCAACTATTAACCCAAGAAAGTACCGCCGAATATGAAATCCTTCCTGTTACTTCTGTCCTGTTTCGCCGTGTGTCTCCTCTTCTCCGCTTGCAGCGAGGATGAAGCAACAGCTCCCACGGCTAAGACCGCCTCTCAGTTCTCGTGGCAGGAGAACGGCGGAGCATCCACAACGGCAGATTCTGCGTATTGGACCACCTGGAGCACCGGGACCGGGATCAGGGCGTACAAAGGCGGAATGCAGAACTATTTCGAGATCAATTGGGCATCGGGGAACAACACCTCCGCCGGCAGCAAAGCGCTCAAGACCGGCATAGGCGATTTCACATTTTTGAAAGGGTCGGCGAGTTACGATATCGCTTCCGATCAATCCCTGACCATCACAGCGTTCAACAACAACACACTCTCCGGCAGCTTCACATTCACCGTCTCCGGCGGACCGACGATCACAACGATCCAGGCTGCATTCACGGATCTGCCGAAGAAGTAAGGTCCATTCGGATCGGATGACGGCGTCTTGGCCCGGACAGAGGTCCGGGCCTGAGTAATTTTCCTCGATCCTATCCTCGTTGATGCTCCCTGATTCTTTGCGGCTTTGACCGACGTTGATTGTCACCTCTGAGGTGACAATCAACTGCTCAACCAATCATTGGTCTGCTTTTTAGACGAACGAAGTGAGAGTCACCTCACAGGTGACTCTCACTATTGACCTTGGCCCGGACTGAAGTCCGGGCCTGTGATTTGTCCGGCCGCCAATTCTTTGATCATTTTTCATCCTGTTCGGTTATTGTTCAGTCTGGACGGGATACCATCCCGTCCTACATTATCGACAAAGCATCGGCTTACAGCAAAAATCGCAAATTTTCCGTATATTAAGGACGGTTTTTTCCAACAACAGGCCGAACACACCGCTCATTTCCGAAGGGATCCCATGATCAAACGTCTCCTTGTTCACGCACTCGCTGCGGTCCTTATCCTTGCCGCCGCCAAACAGTTCGACCGGCCCGTGAAGAACGATTCGAATGACCAATCCCGTCATTTCTCGACGCAGTTCCCCATTCCCGACAGCGTGCAGGCGATCCTTACCGTAGCGTGCTACGACTGCCACAGCAATAATACGCGCTATCCGTGGTATGCCGAGATCCAGCCGATCGGCGGAATGATCGATGAGCATGTGGTACACGGCAAGAAAGAACTGAACTTCTCGGAATTCGCATCGTACCGTCCCCGCAAGCAGTTCCACAAGATGGAAGAAGTGGCGGAGCTCGTCCGGGACAGCCTGATGCCGATCGCCGATTATCTGAAGATGCACAAGGATGCCGTGCTGACCGATGCGCAGCGGCAGACCATCTACGCCTGGGTCAGCGCCACCCATGATTCCATGCGCTCCTTCTACCCGCCGGACAGTCTGAAAGCCCGCCGGCGTCAATAATACCCGAACTATGGATTACGCTCTCGACCTTTCATTCAACGGCACCTATCTCCACGCCGTCGTCACCGGCGCAAATACGCTGCAGGCGATGGACCGGTATTTCACCGACATCCGCAACGCGCTCGAACAACAGCGGTGCAAGAGCGTCCTTATCGAGAAGAAACTCGAGGGTCCCGGACTCGACACGTTCGACGTGTTCGAGGTGATCCGTTCCCACGCGCGGTACGCTCGCGACCATGGACTCCGCATCGCGTATGTGGACCTGAACCGGGACCAGTACCGCACCACCGTGGCGTTCGGCGAGAACCTGGCGAATATCCTCGGCGTGAATGCGAAGGTCTTCTCGGATGCGGATTCCGCCGCCCTCTGGCTGACCGGCATCTCCGGCTGAACGAAGGACCTTTCCCCCCATCTATGGACATCGGCAAAACATTCTATACGCACAGCCGGTCCGTCTGGCGCTCCTGGCTCGCGAAGCATCACGCAACGGAGAAGGAGATCTGGCTCATCTATTACAAGCAGGGTGCCTCCAAGAAACGCATCCCGTACCACGCCGCAGTGGAAGAGGCGCTCTGTTACGGATGGATCGACAGCACCACGAAATCGATCGACGCCGAACGGTACGCCCAGCGCTTCTCTCCGCGCCGCCCGAAGTCGGTCCTGTCCGGACTGAACAAAGAGCGGGTGCTGCGGCTGATCGCCGCGAAGAAGATGCGCAAAGCGGGAATGGCCGCACTGGCGCATCATTTGGATGCGAAAGGACGCGCACCGAAAGCGTACATCTTCCCGAAGGATATCCTGAGCGAGATCCAAAAGGATCCTGCCGCCTGGAAGCATTATAAAAAATTCCCGCTCTCCTACCGGCGCATCCGCGTGGCATGGATCGAAGGAGCGCGGGACCGTCCGGAAGTGTTCCGCACACGGCTCCGATATTTCATCGCTAAATGCGGGAAGAACGAGCGGTTCGGGATGGAACGGTGATGTCGTCGGTCGTCGGTCATCCCTGCCGATCCTGTTCCCGTTGTCAAAAGTAGTATCCAGGTGAGAGTCACCTCAGAGGTGACTCTCACCGTACCCCCATCCAACGAATGTTCCCATGCTGAAGCGTCTCCTGCTGCTCGCCCTGTTCCCTCTCTCATTGCTCCGTCCGCAGACTGACGACAGCTGGAAGGTCCATTCGGATTCCTCCGTTGCACGCATCGACATCACGATCGATCCCGCCGCGCTGCAGTGGATCTATGCGAATCAATTGAGCGACAGCGAACATGTCGCCTCCGTCCGTTTCCGCAATGCATGGCTGGACGAGACGGTCGATTCGGTCGGCTTCCGCCTGCGCGGCAACACTTCCCGCGAAGCAAAGAAGAAATCGTTCAAGGTCTCCTTCAATTCCTTCATCAAAGGGAAGAAGTTCCACGGCGTGGAGAAGCTGAACCTGAACGGGGAACATAACGATCCGACCATCACCCGCAGCAAACTGTCGTTCGACCTGTTCCGGGACCTCGGCATCACCGCCACGCGCGCCAGTCATGCCCGCGTGTTCATCAACGGCGGGTATTACGGACTCTACGTCTCGGTGGAGCATGTGGACGAGAACTTCCTCGCCCGCCGCTTCGAGGATGACGGCGGATGGCTCTGGAAGTGTCTCTATCCGGCCGATCTGAAATACCTGGGGACCGACCCGAACAAATACAAGACGGTGATGAACAATCCCACCACACGCGCCTACGAACTGAGCCAGGGATCCGGGGATGATTATACGCCGCTGGCGCGGATGATCGCCATTGTGAACAATACGAATTCGTCCGCTCTCCCCGATTCGCTGGAACGGGTGATGGATGTGCAGCGTCTGCTGCAGTACTTTGCCGTGAATACGCTCATCGGTTCGTGGGACGATTACCGTTCCCTGATGAACAATTACTATCTGTACCTGGATCCGCTCTCGCAGCGGTTCATCCTCATTCCGTACGACTATGACAATTCGTTCGGCGTGGATTGGTTCAATGTGAACTGGGCCACGGCCGATCCGTACTCGTATCCGAAAGCGGTGGCCGGTTCCCGTCCGCTCTGGGACCGCATCATCACTGTGCCGCAGTACCGGGACCTTTACACGCATTTCATCCGCTTCACGGCGGACACCGCCTACGCGCTGCGTCACTGGGAATCGCGGCTGGACCGGCTGAAGGATTCCCTTCTTGCTCCCGCGCTGGAAGACACCTACCGCACGATGGATTACAATTTTTCCAATGCGGATTTCATGAACTCGTTCGGCACCGGTCCGTACAGCAACCAGCATGTGAAGACGGGGCTCAAACAATTCGTCAACACCCGTATCGGCTCGCTCCCCGCGAAATTATCGTATGTGAATGCACCGCCGATGGTCTACCGCATCGTCACGACGCCGCGCTATCCTGCCGCGGCGGAATCCGTTGCCGTCCACGCATCCGTCTTTGCTGCTGCCGGATTACGGGAACTGTGGGTGCAGTACACCCCTGCCGGCGGAACGGCGCAGCTGTACGCCATGCACCGCACGGCGGTGCCGGGAACGAAGCTGGTGGAAGAGGCGGACCGCTGGAGCGCGATGCTTCCTCCGCTCGGTGCGGGCGGGAGCGGCGGTGTGCGCATCGTAGCGACCGATTCCCTCAGCCAGACGCAGATCTTCCCCCGCAGCAGTTCGGTGCGCATTTCCGCATCATCCGTCGGCACCGGCGGAGTGATCATCAACGAATTCATGGCGGATAATTCCACGATCGCCGATCCGTCCGGACAGTACGATGACTGGGTGGAACTGTACAATCCTACATCCGCACCGGTCACACTGACCAACAAATATCTTTCCGACAAAGCGACCTCGCTCACCAAATGGCGCTTCACGCAGCCGGGACTCACCATTCCTGCCGGCGGATATCTGATCGTGTGGTGCGACGAGGAGCCGGCGCAGCCCGGCGTGCACGCCGGCATCAAACTGAGTGCGGGGGGAGAGTTCATCGCACTCACCGACAGCGACGGTGTGACGGTGCTCGATTCCATCTCGTTCGGTCCGCAGACGGCGAACATCTCCATGGGCCGTTCGCCGAATGGTTCTTCTGTGTGGGGAACCATGCAGCCGA
>JAVBYA010000415.1 GCA_030824295.1 Bacteroidota bacterium | reverse complement strand
ACCGGCATCATCATCCCGCTGGCATTGGCCGGCACGGTGGTCAGTTCGCTGCCGCCGAGTGTGAGCATCGTATCACGGGAGGGGAGGGAATTCGGGGCGATCACGGTCGAGAGCGGATTCGGGATCGGGGAGATGCGTGAGACCGGTATCCTGTCCGACTGGCGGATAGGTCTCAGCTATACGTTCGTCATCCATTCATCCGTGCGGGACATCTTCCGTGCGGAGGTAAAGAGGGACTTCCACTTCGATTTCATCGACCGGCGCAAGATCATCATGCCGGGAGTTCACGTGAGCGCAGGGCTCATCACTGATTTCCCGAATGAGGGCTATACGGTCGGTGCCGGAGCATGGGTGAAAACACCGTGGATCGGATACTTCGGCTTCTTCCCGGAACACACCTACGGATTCACCTACCGGTACAATAAATTCTTCGCCGGCAAAGAATTCCATCAGTTCTCCCTCGGCATGACCTCGGCATTCACCTTCTAGACACCCACGCATTCCCTTTCACAAAGAACCTCCACCGTTTCTCCGCTGCTTTTGTAATGCCGATCCTTGTTGATGCCACGATAGAGCCGCGCGCAAGTGCATTGCCGTTGGTGATGATGATCTCGCTGTTCAGCAGATCGAGGCCCGAATGCTCCGTAGTCAGACCGAACGCCTGCGCGAATTTGGCAGGACCGTTCGTTAATGCGATGTGACGCTTTTGATCCAATGTGCTGTCCGTCCTATCTGTGAAACGACGCTGCATCATCCATTCGATTCCTTCGGTCGGTTCTACGGCTCGGATGAGCACTGCTTCGCCCATCCCTTTCGGTCCGGTCACTACATTCGCACAATAGTGCATTCCATAGGTGAAATAGACGTATAGATGACCGCCGGGGCCGAACATGGCACTGTTCCGTTGTGTAGGACCATTAAAGGAGTGTGATGCAGGATCGTTGTGAAGGTATGCTTCCGTCTCCACGATGATGCCGGATACGATCTGCTTGCCGTCCGTGCGGATGATCCTCTTGCCGAGGAGTTCTTTAGCGACCAGGAGTGTGCTGCGGGTGTAGAATGAACGGGGGAGCGGACGCATCAAAAAAGAGAATCTTGTTTGGAGGCGGCCCGGGACTTTCCAAAATGCTTGTAGGCAAGGTCCGTTGCTTCGCGTCCACGGGGTGTGCGCTGGAGGAATCCTTCCAGGATCAGATACGGTTCGTACACTTCTTCGATGGTCCCGGCTTCTTCACCGACGGCAACGGCGAGCGTGGAGAGTCCGACCGGACCGCCGCGGTATTTTTCAATGATGGTGCGGAGCAGACGTTTATCCATCTCGTCCAGACCATGCTCATCCACTTCCAGTGCTTTCAAAGCGTACTGCGCCACCTCTTTGGTGATGGTACCGCGGTGATGGGCAAGTTTGGTGTCCGCCTCAGCAAAATCACGGCACCGTTTGAGCAGCCGGTTAGCGATACGCGGTGTTCCGCGTGAACGCTTGGCGATCTCGTGCGCCCCGTCCTTATCGATCTCGATACCGAGGATCACGGCAGAGCGGACGATGATACCAAAGAGGATCTCTGGTGTATAATAGTCCAGCCGGTTGGTGATGCCGAAGCGTGCGCGGAGCGGGGCCGTGAGAAGGCCGGCGCGCGTCGTGGCACCGACCAATGTGAAACGGGGTAATGAAAGTTGGATGCTCCGTGCGCTTGGTCCGGAATCGATCATGATGTCCAGCCGGAAATCCTCCATCGCGGAGTAGAGATACTCCTCCACAACGGCATTCACGCGGTGGATCTCGTCGATGAACAGTACATCGCCTTCGTTAAGATTGGTCAGGATGCCGGCGAGGTCGGCCGGTTTGTCCAATACCGGCCCGGATGTGATCTTGATCTCCGTCCCCATCTCGTTGGCGATGATGAAGGAGAGCGTGGTCTTGCCGAGTCCCGGAGGACCGGTGAGCAGAACGTGGTCCAGCGATTCGCCCCGTTTGCGGGCGGCGGCGATGAAGATCTTCAGATTGTCGACGATCTTCTGCTGGCCGGAGAAATCATCGAAGCCGGAGGGGCGGAGTTTGTTCTCGAACTCCTTCTCGGCCGGTGCGGGGATGCCGGTGGTATTATCGGACTTGCGCTGCTGTTTCATCGTCCCTTTTCGACCATCTTCCACATCGATTCGACCAGGTCTGCAATGCCGTCGTTCGTTGCAGCAGAGATGAAATGGACCGCCACGCCTTTCGGGAATTTCAGTTTCTTCAGTTCCTTCCGCAGGTCCTCGTCCGCAATATCCAGTTTGGTGATGGCGATGATGCTCTTCTTCTTCGGGAGTGTCTCGCTGAACTGTTTCAGTTCGTTCTTCAGCACTTTCAGGTCCCGTTTGATGTCATCGCTGGTGCAGTCAATAAGATAGAGGAGGGCCTTCGTCCGTTCGATATGTTTCAGGAACTGGATGCCGAGTCCTTTCCCTTCATGCGCTCCTTCGATCAGACCGGGAATGTCTGCCACTACGAAGCTCTTGCTCTCCTGGAAATAGACCATACCGAGGTTCGGCACAAGGGTGGTGAACGGATAATCCGCGATCTTCGGTTTTGCGGCGGAGATGGTGGAGATGAGCGTGGACTTTCCGGCATTGGGGAATCCGACGAGGCCGATATCGGCCAGCAGTTTCAGCTCCAGTTCCAGATGGTACTCTTCGCCCGGTTCGCCGGGAGTGCAGACGCGCGGCGCCTGATTGGTAGGGGAGCGGAATACCCAGTTCCCCTTGCCGCCCCGTCCGCCCTTGGCGATGACAAGTTCCTGTCCTTCTTCGGTGATGTCCGCTACGATCTCGCCGGTGTCCGCATTGCGGATGAGTGTGCCGACCGGGACCTTCACGACGATCGGTTCGGCGGAGCGTCCTTCTTTATTCGACCCTTCGCCGACGTTCCCCGGTTTAGCGATGAATTTCTTGTTGTACCGGAAATCGAGCAGGGTATTGATCTGCTTGTCCGCGCGGATGATCACATCACCGCCGACACCGCCGTTGCCGCCGTCCGGTCCTCCTTTGGGGATGAACTTTTCCCTGCGCCAGTGGATGATGCCGTCGCCGCCTTTACCGGAGCGTACGAAGATCTTGGCTGAATCTATGAACATAGTGATACCGTGTGGTCCCGGATAGTACGGGACCGTGCTTTCTTAGGATGATTCCCGGTTAGTGAAGAATGACTGCAGCGCATTGGTCAGGATGATCGCATCGCGGGAGAAAGGGTCCACATCGTTCATCGTGAAATAATGGTCCAGTGAGAGACCTGCATCCTCCCAGCTGGCGGAGGAGAGGACCTTTTCCATGGTTGTAATATACTTCGATTCGTCGTTCCCAAACAAGGACGAAATGATAGCGAGACGGTCCCGTTCCGGGATGGCGAGCATGGTGATGTGTTTCCGTTCTGCGGGACGGAGCGGAACTGTTTCTTCCGCGGTGGAAATGCTTCGGCGGGAGAATGAATCCCTCAGAGCATCGGTCAATTCATCGAACATCATCGACTGGATCCCCTGGTCACGCAGTTTCTGGAGATGCTGAGCAGCGAACGATAGCCGCTTATCCTCAAAGAAATAGATAAGAGCTTTCGTCGGAAGGTCGCCGCGGCCGCCGTTCAATGCATGCTGATGGATGAAACTGACGAATTCAAAGAACGGCTGGGTCATCTTTGCCAGATCGTCCGCAGAATGCGTGTTGACTATTTCAACATCGATCTTCCGCAGCAGCCGCACCAATTCTTCTTTTTCGATCTCCGTTCTGTTCTTTCCTACGAGATATTTTTCCAGGATGGACCAATAATACGGGTAATCCGCGCAGAACCGGAATTTCAGTCCCAATTCCTTCACGGATAAGACCTGCTTATCCTCGAACAGGTAGCTTTCCAGCGTCCATTGCGGCCGGCAGAGATAATTAAAGAGAAAATGGGTGCAGACATCGAGAGTCTTCAGGAATTCTTCGCGGGGGAACGTGTAGTGATACACAAGCAGGATATCCATCTGTTCCTGCAGTAATTGCACATCTTCCTGAAGGAAATTGAATTTGCTGTGGGTCCTGTCCGATTGCTTTTCCCTGTATAAAAGTGATTCTACTTCACCCCGGAAGAAACTTTTTATATTGGCAGGGATGTTAGACTCTAGAATGGTCTTCAGGGCGATCGACGGCTGGGCGCCGATGGTATGATTGACCGTTATTTTTTGTATATTTTCGAGTTCGTATTCAAACATAATGTGATGACAAATTATCGTTAAATTCCCTTGTAATCAATATATCATTTCGAAAGGATGAAAAATGTTGCACGAAGCACTCTATATACTGCATGTTCTCGGTATGGCGGCGATCATTGTCACTTCGTTATATCTCGTAGCCGGCAATATTACAAACAATGATACGCGGAAGAAACTCTCGCTCGTGCTGATGTCTTCTGCACACACACAGCTGCTTACCGGCTTTGCATTGTTCTTTCTGCTTCTTTCCGAAGTGAATCATATGAAGATCGGTATAAAAATGCTGCTGGCAATCGAAGTAGCGGTGATCGCAACATTGTACCGCCGCAGCGCTGTCGGTGCTGCACCGCCGAAACAGATATATGCGTTGATCACACTGGTCTCTTCCATTGCGGCAACAGCGATCGCATTTTTGTTGAAGTGAGTACAGAAAAGTGATAATTCACTGAATATTTTGAAAATATTTTTCAGCTAATTCCGGCCTGTTTCAGGCTGTGTTTAAATCACAATTCTCCAAAAAAGTCCCTTAATTCGAAAGATTAAGGGACTTTTTTTGTTTTTATAATATCCTCAATGTTTTGGCCTGATATTTGACGCATGTTTAAAAACCCCAATGAAATAAGATTTTTTTAAACGAGTATTGACACTCCCTTATGAATAATATATATTTACAACAGTTGATTAGAGAGTTACACTAACTAACAATTCCAATTCACCTATTACAGGAGTTCATATGGGAAAAGCAATGTCGAAGTCGCAGATCGCCAGCCATTTTGCTGATAAGTTCGGAATGAAGAAGAAAGCCGTCACGGAATTCTTTGAAGAATTGTCCACCCTTGCTTACAAAGAAGCGGCGAATCAGTTCACCATCCCCGGTATCGGCAAATTGGTTCTGGTGGATCGCAAAGCTCGTATGGGACGCAATCCTGCAACCGGCGAAACCATTCAGATCCCCGCAAAGAAAGTGGTGAAATTCAAAGTCGCAAAAGCTGCAAAAGATGCGATCCTCACCGGCAAGAAATAATCCCCAGTAAATATCGGGAAAAAAACTCCATTCATGTGAATGGAGTTTTTGTTTTAAACGATTCCGGAGGCTCCGGGATTATTTTTGGAAGTCGGAGTTCTTTTCCGTATTTTTACAGGAAATTCCGGTGCAGACATGCAAAACAAGCTGATTTTCCTCACACTTTTCCTTTCACTCTTATTCGTTTCCTGCGGAAGAAAAAATATTATGACAAAATCAGGTGTTTCCATTGAAGTTATCACAGAAGGGAAAGGCGCTTCGCCGAAAGAAGGTGATGTCGTCACGGTCCATTACACCGGCTGGCTGACTGACAGCACAAAATTCGACAGTTCGGTGGACCGCGGTCAGCCGTTCAAATACCAATTCGGCGTAGGACAAGTGATCCAGGGATGGGATGACGGCGTTGCAACAATGAAAGTGGGAGGAAAGAGCCGGTTCACGATTCCTCCGGAATTGGGATACGGCAGGTCCGGTGCCGGCGGCGTGATCCCGCCGAATGCCATACTTATTTTTGAAGTAGAATTGCTGGGGATCCAATAATGCCGCAACCCCATTTGATGATCCATATCGTACCGGGAAAGTGCGATTATTGCGGATGCTGCGTCGGCGTTTGTCCGGAGGATGCCATTGAATTGATGGAATCGAAGATCGCCATCATCGAAGAGCGCTGCACGAACTGCCGGAAATGCGTCTGGGCATGTCCGTGGGAAGTGATCGAATTCCATAAAGAAGGTGTTGCCGGAATGCCGGTCCATACGCCGCAGATCCTCAACGAGCCGGTGGAGTTCAAATGAGCGTCTATGATTATGATGTGATCGTTGTCGGCGCAGGTCCGGCGGGGACCACAGCTGCGCGGTATGCCGCTGCCGGCGGTGCAAAAGTTCTGGTGCTGGAGAAGGACCGCGACGTCGGTTACCCTGTACGATGCGGTGAAGCGGTCAGCCATGAAGGTGTCGCACAGTTCATCGCGCCCGATCCGAAATGGATCGCATCCACGGTGACGAAGTTCCGCCTCGTCGCACCGAACGGCAGCAGCGTACTGCCGAAACTGGACGGCGGCGGTTATGTGCTGGAGCGCCGCATCTTCGATTACGAGCTGGCAAAGCTCGCGGCGAATGCCGGAGCGGAAGTGATCACCAAAGCGTATGTGTATGACCTGCTGCGCGAGAACGGCACAGTGACCGGTGTGCGTGCACTCATCAAGGATCAGAAGCGTGATATCCGGGCGAAGATCATCATCGCTGCGGACGGAGTGGAATCACGCGTAGGGAAATGGGCGGGGATGGATACCACGTGTCATATCCGGGACATGGAAAGCTGCGCACAGATGACCCTGTCCGGCATCGACGTAGAAGAGGATGTGCTCGATTTCTATTTCGGTGACAATGTCTCGCCCGGCGGTTATCTGTGGGTCTTCCCGAAGGGGAAGGATACGGCGAATGTCGGTCTCGGACTTTCCGTGGACCAGGCGAAGAAGAAATCAGCGATACGCTATCTGCACGAATTCGTGGAACGGAAGTATCCCAAAGCGGCCATGCTGACGCATATCGCCGGGGGCGTTCCGTGCGCCAAAACGAATCCGGAGATCGTCAAAGGGAATGTCATTCTGGTCGGCGATGCTGCGCATCAGGTGAATCCGGTCTCCGGCGGCGGCATCATCTCCGGGATGATCGGCGGAATGATCGGCGGACAGGTGGCAGCCGAAGCGGTGCAGTCCGGCGACATGAAACACCTGCGCGAATACGATAAGCGGTGGCATAAGCGGCTCGGCTGGCGTCACGATATCTTCTATAACATCCGGAACGCCATCGGTGGATTCGACGATCGTACCTATAATAACATCTGCGACAGTGCATTGAAACTGCCGGTCGAAAAACGGACACTGGGAGGGATCTTCCGTGCCGCGTTGTGGAACCAGCCATCCATGATCCTGGATGTTGCGAAAGTGTTCGTTGCTTGATCCTATGAGAATCATCATTCCGCTCCTTCTTTCGCTCTTGTTTCTATCCTGCGGCTCCGCACTGCGGACGGAGCGCAGTCCGTCCGACATCGTCGACCTCCGTTCCATCGATCCGACCTTCGTGCTGGACATCCGTTATGCAACGGAGGATAATTTCACCAAGAAAGTACTCTATCCTGTTGCCGCGGCAAAGCTTCGGCGGGTTGCAGCGGAGAGTCTTGCCGCAGTGCAGCGCGAACTGCGGACGATGGGGCTGGGACTGAAGATCTTTGACGGATATCGTCCGCTGGCGATCCAGTGGAAGCTGTGGGAGATCGTGCCCAACCCGGATTTCGTGGCGGATCCGCGGAAAGGGTCCAAGCATAACCGCGGCGCGGCTGTGGACCTGACGCTGATCGATTCCATCGGGAATGAAC
>JAVBYA010000373.1 GCA_030824295.1 Bacteroidota bacterium | reverse complement strand
GATGCAGTGAATGCTGACCTTGAGGTCGGCAAACGTTCCCGCGACGGTTTCGATACGACCCGTCTCCAGGAACTGTGGCTGGACAGTCCTCTCGGAACAACCACCTATCGCGATATTCCGGTCTTCAATCTTGGTAAAACCGATCTCATCATCACAGAAGTGAAAGCGGTCTTCTCTCCGAACCGATGGGCAGTCAGGATTCCCAACAACGGGGTCTTCCCGCTGACAGTGCCTCCGGGACAGAAACGGATCCTGCAGGTCGGCTACCGTCCGTTCCAGGAAGAAACCACCATCGATACGCTCATGATCGTCAGCAATGACAGTCTGGAACTGAACGCGCGTATCCCGCTCTTCGGAAACGGTATCAATTATAACTTCATCCTGAATGCTCACGTGGCTGTCGAACCGCATTACAATGCGCCATTCGACGTCATCACGGAATCACGTCGTCCTGAGATCGTCAAGACCGGTGCATTCCTGAACAGCACGGCAGCATCATTCCCATATCCTATTGCCGGCGGCAACCTTGGTTCCATCGTCAATACGAGTTTGGATCCGGTTGCGCAGGTCGAATACCGGTTCAACATGCCGGACAGTGTGAACGGAGAACCCGGTTCGACAGGCTTCTATTATGTTGAATGGGGTATTCTCGGCGGTTCCACGAACGGCAGCAACAATGCTAAAGTCACCATCGTTACACCGTTCTCTACCGACACGATCAAGACCGTGCTCAATATGCAGAACGCTGCCACGCCTCCGCCGCTCTCTTCATTCCGGCAGATCGGCGGTAAATCGCATCTGTTGAACCAGGGCGGGACCACGAAAGTGATCTTCAATTATACGACATGGGACGATCCGAGTCCTGCCGGCGGTTTCATGCGTGTTGACCTGCTGCGTATCCGGAAAGTTCCGACCGGTGCATCCATGGCCGCGACACCTGCACTCAGTTTCGGGAATGTCTCCATCTATCCGAACCAGCGGACCATCGATAACAACTATCACAAGGATATCGAGATCACGAGTAACGGTGAAAGCGCACTGCGCATCGACAGTATCGTGCTGAGCAATCCGCGTCACTACTCGCTGTCCGGTCTCCCGGCATCGATGCCGCATCTGCTCCCTGCGATCAATGGAACACAGAAGTTCACCGTGAACTTCACGCCGGATACGATCGCATCCGGACTGGCTGCTTCGGTCCGTATCTATACGAACGACACTACCCAGAACCCCTTCACGGTCACACTGACCGGAGCGGGGATCGGCACCGCATTGACGCTGGAAGAGACGAACATCGCTTCCTCGTTCCTGTATCCGTCCGGCCCTGTCACATATCCTGATCTGTTCAACATGAACAAATGGCAGACCATCGCCAGCGCCAGTGCCAGCGGCGGTTCACGGTTGGTCGGGTACATCTATCATCTGGACGGCGACCCGTCCACGTCCAACAAAGCCGGATATGTGGAATATTTCCCGGCCATCCCGACACTGCCTGACCAGGGACCGCAGCTTGATACCTTCGCGGTGTATGCGAAGATGACCATCGGATCCTCCAATGCATCACCCCGTGCGAAGTATACCATCTTCCCGGCAGGCGGCGGTGCACCGGCAGAATCGGTCATCAATCAGAACAACCGCGGCGATATGGTGTTCCTCGGCAACCATGTGTTCCTCCGTTCCAACAACCGTGATGCGCACGGCGGAGCAGCGATCAACGGTTACATCCGGCTGGAGAACGATACCGCATTGGTGAACGCGTACTATCAGGATTCGCTGGTGAACGTAGCGAAACGCGATACATTCGTGCTGCGTGCGGATGCCATCATCCTGTTCGAAGCCAACATCGTTACGGGCGTCGGTTATGAAGTGATGCCGTCCGTCCCGACGGAGTATGCGCTGAGCCAGAACTATCCGAATCCGTTCAACCCCTCCACACGCATCGCATTCGCGCTGCCGACGGCGGAGAACGTATCGCTCAAGATCTATGACGTGCTCGGCAGGGAAGTGCGGTCGCTGGTGAATGACCAGTACAACGCCGGCCGGTACGATATCACGTGGGACGGCAAGAACAACAATGGAACGCAGGTCGCGACCGGTATGTACATCTACCATCTGCGCGCCGGACAGTTCAGCCAGACCAAGAAGATGATGCTGATGAAGTAACAGCTCAACAGTACCACACAAAGTAGTCAGTAGTTCGCTGTGATGATTGACTACTGACTACTTTTGTTTTTTCAGGAATCGAATGTCCTTTCAGGTCATCATAGCGATCCTCGCGGCGGTCGGCACACTTGCGTATTTCGTGCCGACGCCGCAGGAATTACGGGAATCGTTCGTCGCCGGACAGAACTATTTCGCCGCCCGGAACTATCCGAAAGCGGTGGAACAGTACGATAAGGTGCTCGAAGTGGAGAACGATCTGCTCACATCGGACAGCGTCCGTGTGACATTGATGAACGGTGAATTGAACGTCGGGGTCCGATCCGCCGCGATCTACCAGAAAGCGAATGCCTACCGTTCCATGTCGATGATGGATTCCGCCATTGCGACATTCCGTTTTGCGCTCACGCGGAAGGATTCACCGAAACTGCTGGTCCTTTCCCGGTATCAGATCTACGACCTGTTCCTCCAGAAGAAGCAGTATGACAGTGCCATCGTTGCTGCCCGCGAACTCATCGAACAGCATCCGTTCGATGAGAAAGTGGAGCAGGCGATGTACGATGTCGGCTGGGCCTTCCGTTTTCTGCAGCAGTATGACAGTTCCTCCGCCATGTTCCAGCTGCTCGCCGAACGCTACCCCAAAGGTTTGTACCATGCCCGCGCACTCTATCAGATAGGTCAGAACCATCTGGACGCGGGTCATTGGACGAGCGCCGTACATGCGTTCACCATCCTGATCACCGCATACAAACCCGAATCGTTCTCGAACACCGACTTCCAGAGCATGGAACTCCGCGTGAACAAGGAACGGCGGATCTTCGACGCCGCATCCAACAGGGAAGAGGACAACTCCAATCTGGAGCTCGTGTCCAAATCGGAGTTCAAAGTAGCAGAAGCATACGAACGGATGGACCGGGTCGATTCGGCCGTAGGGCGGTACAAGTACATCATCGCCACGTATACGCTGATGCCGTCCCTCATCGAGATCTCGTACATCCGATGGTCCGAGCTGATCTTCCGGGTGAACGGACTGGAACCCGCCATCGCGGTCTATCGGAAAGCGATCGATGACAATTTCCAGAACAAGGTGCTTCAGGCACGGATGCAGTATAAGATCGCACGCACGTATCAGGACAACAAGAAGTTCGAACCGTCCGCAGTGGAGTATGCCTTCTTTGTGAAGGCGTATTCTGAGTATGCCGAGCCGGCAGAGTTCCCATTGGAGAATGCCCGGCTCTTTTCGCTGCTCAATTTCGATGCAGCGAAGAGTTACGTCAATGTCATCGCCGCATCCGATTCGTTCGCAGCCAACCACCCCGGCAGCGAGTTCATGCCGAAAGCGATGATCATCAGAGGGAATGCATTCCTCAATCTGAAGCGGTACGATGATGCACGGACGGCCTATACGACCGTCATGGAAACCTATCCGTCGTCCGATGAAGCCCCGCACGCCCGGATGCAGTTCGCGAAGTCGTACTATGAACAGAAAGAGTATTCCGCTGCCATCACGGAATATGAAGCGCTCGCTTATGCATTCTCCGATGAGCTGTTGACGAGCGAAGTGCAGTATTTCCTCGGAATGTCGCAGTTCTATGCCGGCAATTCGGAGCAGGCGCAAACAGAGTTGATGAAGGTCACGCCGGCGTCACCGTTCTATCCGTTCGCGTTCGGCCGCATCACGAAGATATATTCTGCGTTGAATAAGAATGACGAAGGGATCGCCTACATCGCCCGCGTGCTCGCGGAGCTGCCGGATTCGTCCGAGTTCAAACCATACGCACATCTCACGCACGGTGAGGTGCTGGCAGCGACAGGGAAGTTCGATGAAGCGGTGAAAGAGATGAGCATCGTGCTGGAGGATTCCAGCGTGGTGGAGAATGCCCGGCTGCAGGCACGGTATGCACGCGGTGCGCTGTTCCAGCAGACCAAGAAATTCGCAGAGGCAGTGACGGACCTGGAGTATTGTCTCCGGTCACCTGCGTTCCAGGAGAATTTCTCCGGCACCATCCCTTCCGCGAACGAGAAATTGGCATTATCCTACATCGGTGTCGGCCGGAAGAAAGAAGCGGTGGAACGGATCGTCACCCTCCTCGGGTCTGTTCCATCCAATGCCGTCCGGGTGCGGTACCTCTCCGCACTCGCGGAATTATATGTGCAGCTGAACGAACATCAGAAGGTGGTCGAATACGCACTGCAGGTCGTGCGGACGGACAGTGCGGATGAGAATACCCGGGCGAAAGCGTACGGTGCGCTCTCCAATGCCTACGGCAATCTGAATAACTTCGACAGGATCGTGGAGATCCTGCGGGAAGCGGCCGATACTCTTCCGAAGCATCCGTATATCAAGGATATCCTGTGGCAGACGGCAACGCTGTTCTATGAAGGACAGGGGTATGTATATGCTGAGAAGCTGTTCGACATCTATATCAAAACATTTACAGACGACGCCAATATCCGGACCGCGCTGCTGAACCGCGCCGTCTGTCTTGCTTCAGTCGGGCGTTCTGACGAGGCTGTTGCCGTCCGCCGTCAATTCATCCGGCAATTCCCGGAGGACGAGCGTGTGGCGCAAACGCAGTATGAGATCGCTGAAGCATTCTACAATGCGGAACGGTTCGATCTTGCTGTGCAGGAATACAATCATACCATCAAAGACCATCCTTCCAGCGAGTATGCGGTGACGGCCGCGTACAATAAAGCGTGGTGCTTTTACCGCATGGGTGATTCGCTGAAGATGGTCGAATCATTCGAGCGCTTCGTGAAGATCTTCCCGGCCAGCGATAAAGCGCCGGACGCGCAGTTCAGCATCGGGGACTATTACTACAATAATAAGCAGTATGAGAAAGCGAAGAATGCATACCGGGTGGTCGTGGACAAGTTTCCGAACTATCCGCGCATTCAGGAGGCAAAGGATCTGGTGCATGAACTGGATCAGATCAATTCCTATCAGGATTATGCCAAAGCCATGTCGCTCTTCGATGCTCAGAACTTTGCCGGCGCTATCCCCATGCTGGAAGAGGTGATCAAGAAATATCCCGATGCCGATGTCCGGTTCGCAGCAGAAGCGAACATCGCCTCGTCCTACTCGGAACTCGGGAACAAGAAGAAGGCACTGGAGATCTTCAACCGCATCATCGAGAAATACGCCGGCATGCCGAAGGCACAGATGGTGGTCTTCTTCGCCGAACAACATAAACGATGGCTGGAGTCCAAAGAGAACCAATGACCCTGGCGCAAAAATTGGCTTCCATCTCCCGGTACGGATTCATCGGCATCGCCGTGTCCGGACTGCTGCATCTTGCCATCGGCACCGTGATCCTGATGACGGGAGGCGAAAAAGGGGAGAGGATCGTCAGCGTGGAACTGCATACGTATGACGTGATCAAGCCGCCGATCAAATTCGAAGCGCAGCCGCCGCGGTTCGTGAAGACCTTCGATCTGGCGAAGGATGTCGATTATTCACCGCAGACAACAGCCAGACAGATCGTCTTCTCCCGGGCAGAGGCTCCGGTCTCCACTGCGCCGGTCAATCATACTGCGTCTGCTCCTTCTGCAAGCAAAGGAGGCGGCGAAGGGAGTGTCTTCTTCGGTGCGCTGACCGCGTCGACCGGAGCGACCGACATGGGATGGGGAGTGCCCGGCGGAGCCACGAGCTATGGCCGTAGTTTCGGTGTGGGAGGATCGGGCGGTTTCGGTGCAGGTCCGGGTGATGGGAAGGACTGGGGACCGAACTTTGCAGGCGATGTGGAGAATACGAGAACGAGCGGAGGGGGAGGACTTGCCGCGATGCGCGATAATCTCATCTCTTCCGAGAACTTCGAGGACCGGTTCGACGGATTCATCGAGATCAATCCAAAGAACAAGAAGGATATCCGCGGATTCCTGAATATCTATCAGCTGGAGTACAATTCGACCAAACTGGAACGCTCTCCTGCACCGGGATGGGACATCGTGGACGGCCAGCCCTCCTGGAACTGCGTTCCACAGGCGCTTCCAAGTCTTGCGAAATTCGCCAACGACAGTACCAAACTCCGTGTGAATATCCTCGGTACGATCCGACTCGATTCCAAAGAACTGAACACAGTGCCGTTCCTCTATATGATGGGATTCCAGGCGGGTGTGCGCTACACCAAAGAGGAAGCACTCAACATCGGCCGCTATCTTCGGAGCGGCGGATTCATCTTTATCGATGACGGGAATGCGTATCAGCCCGGGGCGTTCAATATCACGGTCCGGCAGATGCTCCGCGATGCACTCGGATATGATGCTGTGTTCGAGAAGGTGCCGAACAGCCATCCGATGTATACGGTGTGGGAAACATTCAGCGGTCCGCCGTCTGGCGACGATATGATGCGGTACCGGAAAGAGGTACGTGAGGTGAAGGAGATCTATCCGTATGTAGAGGCGATTTTCCTGAACGGACGGATGGTCGCCCTGGTCTCGAACCGCGGGTATAATTTCGCTTGGGGATACTGGAAGATCCTTCCGGCATCATTGAACGGTCCGCTCGACAATACACGGCAGATCCAGTTCGGTTTGAACGTGATCGTCTATGCATTGTCGCAGCGCGGCGGCATCGTGGACCAGAACCGGACCAAGATCGCTGCCGAACAAAAACGATAGCAGATGCAAACAAGGAGAACCATGCGAGCGACACTCTTAACATTGCTTATGCTTCCGTTCCTGTTGACGGCCCAGCAGCACTCTGCCTCCGGTCAGCATCCAGAGGACCGCGAGCGGTACGATACGTATTTCGAACAGGCAGGGAACGAATTCGGTGTTCCGGCGGATCTGCTGCGCGGATTGTCCTTCGCTGAAACACGGTGGACGCATATGACATGGCCGGATGATGAGACCAATTCTGCCTGCACCGGCATGCCGCGCGTCTATGGTGTTATGGGACTCTGGGACAATGACTATTTCGGCCACTCCCTGCGGGAAGCGGCTGCACTCATCGGGAGATCACCCTCTGTGCTGAAAGAGGACCCGCTGCAGAACATCCGCGGCGCGGCAGCGCTGCTGAAGAAGTATTTCGAGGAGACCGCGAAACCGGACGGGTTCGCAGCAGGTTCGCTCGAATCGTGGCAGAATGCCATTGCACGGTTCTCCGGATTCCCGCAGCAGGAGATCGCCCATCGGCGCGGTCTGGAGATCTATTCCCTGCTCTCCAATGGGTACGCACGTGACCGTATCCGGATCGAACAGCGCGTCATCGACCTTCCGGCTGTAGAGCGGTATGTTCATTCATATGCTTCCGCGGAAGCGCCGGTCCTCTCCGGTTCTGCTCCGGACGGTTCGGCAAGTCAGCCCGATTATCCCCTTGCAAAATGGAATGCTGCGGTCACCGGTAATTTCGGCACAACGCTCATCCAGCAGAAGTTCGTCGTGATCCACGATGTGGAAGGTTCCTATCTGGGATGCATCTCATGGTTCAAGAACACTTCGGCCGGTGTGAGTGCACACTACGTGCTGAACACC